>NZ_BAABJJ010000007.1:0-54742 GCF_039543245.1 Algibacter agarivorans | reverse complement strand
ACAAATCAAATGTCTTGGACAGCAAACACCATAACCGAACTCTACAAAGCTAGATGGGAAGTAGAAATATTTTTCAGGGATATAAAACAACAGCTGCACATAAAGTCTTTTATCGGAACGAGCCAAAATGCGGTTATGATACAGATTTGGACAGCACTTATAACTATTCTCATCCTAAAAGCACTAAAAACACAGGCCAAACATGCTTGGTATTTATCAAATTTAGTAGCTTTTATCAGACTTAATCTTTTTGTTAAAGTAGACCTGCACAAATGGCTCGATAATCCATTTGCAAAGGAACAACCTCCGCCAAACAAGTATGTGCAAGGGGTTCTTTTTTGAAATTTAGTAAAAGCAATGAAATAAACCAGTAAAATGGTTAGATTTAGTGTGTCCAAAATTTATTTAGGACAGGATTGATTTGAGATATAAAAACAAGGTTCCTAAAAAAAAATAAAATTTTTAAAGCAAACAAGAACTACTGAACTAAAACATTTTGTATAAAAAAAGCCCTTAAAAAGGGCCTTTTTTATATAATTGTAAAAAATAAATCTACATGTCATTAAAAATTGAATGCATCAAACGCTTTTTATCGTTAATGCTTTCTTCTAAAGAAATCATTGTTTCAGTTCTATAAACGCCTTCAATATCGTCTAGTAAAAAGATTACTTCTTTAGCATGCTCAGTACTTCTCGCTCTAATTTTACAAAAAATATTAAACTTCCCAGTTGTAATATGTGCCACAGTAACAAAAGGTATTTCATTTATACGCTCTAAAACAAATTTTGTTTGAGAGGTATTGTTTAAATACACTCCAACATAGGCTATAAATGAGTAGCCAAGTTTTTTATAATCCAACATCAATGAAGACCCTCTTATTATTCCTGACTCTTCCATTTTTTTAACACGTACATGAACGGTACCTGCCGAGATTAATAATTTTTTAGCAATGTCTGTAAACGGAATTCTTGTGTTGTCGATTAACATATCAAGAATTTGATGATCGATTTCGTCTAATTTGATTTTCCCCATAATTAATTATTCTTAAATAAAAAGCGAAATTAATACATTTTCATTAATAATAACACATTTTAGATACGTTTTATTTCGGTAATAATGAGATTTTCTCATTATTTAATATTACGAAAACGTTTTCGTGGTCTTTTTCCAATAATTGTCCATCACTATTAAAAACTTCAAAACCACTAGCATCAATTTCTCTATGTCCAAAAAGTTTTTCTAATTTTTGTGTTTTAACAACTTTTGGGATGAATTCTACTTTATTGTCAACCAATTTTTCTTGATATTGAATACCAATATCAACTAATGTTTCATCAATTTTTGCGTTTCTGATAATAACATCCAAAAAACACTTGTCGTTTTCCGGAATTTTTAAATAGGCTTCGAAGTTATCGCCTTTTATATCCGTTTTAGAAATATAGTCCAATGAAGAGATATATGACATATAAATAAGCTCGCGCGTATTTTCACGTTCATAGTCGTTAGGATAATGCCCAGCTTCAAACAGAATGGTTGGTACATTTTCACTTTGAAAGGTATCTCCAACACAATTTAAGTTAAAAGCATCGTCATACACCCCAATTTGGTTTGGAATTACGTCTTGCAAAGTTTCATTCATAACGCCAATAAGCTCCATGGCGATTTTTCTATTTGGGGTTATCGTGCATGCTTCATCTTGTGCTGGAGCTAAAAAAGATACTGTTGCCAATTTATTTGTGCTTCCTGCGCTAAAAATTGTGCGTTGCCCATGCAGATTATAACAAAAATGAGGCTTAAACGTTTTAAAAACCGATTTTAAAACCTTGCTTTCTGGTTGCGACAAGTCTTGAGCATCTCTATTTAAATCTACCTGATTAGCATTTATACGCGTGTAAGCCTTTGCGCCATCTGGATTTAATATGGGTATAATATACAATGTACAAGCGTCTAAAATGTATTTCAGCTTTTCATCATCATCCAGTAAGGAGTTTAATAGGTCAAATAAAGCCTTGGTAGTTGTTGATTCATTTCCATGCATCTGTGACCACATTAAAACCCTTTTTTTTCCATTACCAATTTTTAATCCATAAATAGAATCGTTTAAAACAGATTTACCAATAATTTCAACAACTGCACATTTGCTTAAATTACCTAGTAAAGGCTCTATGTCTTTATTCGTTATATAACGATTAAACAAGCTGGTTTCCTTATGCTTTAAAAATAATGATTTTATATACTCAATTTGCATGCTAATATTTTTATGTCACAAATGTAAACAATTACTAATTTACAAATGTAAACAGTTAAAATCAAGGATTTGTTTACAGTCGTATACAAAACATATCGCGAGGTTGCTTTTTTGAATCTAAATTTTATTAAACAAAATAAAATAATACATAAATTACTATAAACTATATGATTAACATGTTCTAAATAAAGTTTCTATTTAAAATTTTTAAAAGCTTAAACATAATAAAATTCTGTTTTTAAAGTTATATTGTTACATTTGTAAATCAAAATAGCCGCTATACCAATTTACAATGATAAACACTGAAGATTTTATAAAACGCTTACACAAAGTGATGGATTACTACGGTGAATCTGCCTCCTCCTTTGCCGAAAAGATTGGCGTGCAGCGTTCAAGTATTTCTCATATTCTATCCGGAAGAAACAAACCAAGTTTAGATTTTGTTTTGAAAGTACTTTCGGCATTTCCTGAGGTCGATTTATATTGGCTGTTTAATGGTAAAGGCCAATTTCCTTCTGAGAATAAATCTGTAAAAATCAACTCGCCAACAAAAAAAGAAATCATTCCGCCCACAACCGACCATATAATAAAATCCGAAATGAAGGAAAATAAAACCATTGAACGCATTGTTATTTTTTATTCTGATGGAAGTTTTAAAAATTTCAATAATTAAAGGTATTCTTTTAGTAGTTTTGCTGTTCAATATTATTTTATGCGAATTTTAGCCCTTCTTATACTATTAAGTCTTTTTAGTTGTTATGAAACCACCAGAAACTGTAAAGACTACAAAACTGGTGAATACTACAGTGAAGTTGTTATAAATGATGAACTGTTTAAGTCTTCTTTTAAAAGAAGCGAAAATTTACAGGTTGAAGTTTATAACAATAAAACAGATTCATCTTATCTTCGATGGATAAACGATTGCGAAGTCATTTTCAAAACCATCAACCCAAAGAATATGGCAGAACGAAAAGATATTCATTTAAAAATACTGACGACAACAGACTCCTCATATACTTATGAATACTCGTATGTAGGCGAAACAAAAAAACAAAAAGGTATTGCTTACAAGGTTGAATAATTCAGTTGCAATTTTGATTATCCCACTAAACATGCTCCGCACTATAAACTTAGGGATTTTCAAGATTTCAATAAATCTGAAAGATTTTTATTGGCGATATATGACAATCCCAAATTTTAAAACTGGACCATTCGTGAATTCGCGGCTAAAAAAACTAATCAAACGGATACAAAAAAGACTCTACCAAGTTGAATTTAAGCTGTTTACCTTCAGTGATTTGATAGGTTAAAAAAATCTCCCCCCAATATTCACCATCCGAAAAATCGGCAATAATCCATTTATGGTTTAGCATTTTCACGGTGTTAATGAGCATCTTTCTGCCCTCACTAGCCGCATAAGGCACTATGGGATGGTCGCCTTTAGCTTCGTTTAACTTGTAAAGTTCATCTTTAATAAAAGGGATTAATTCATCAACGTTATACCCTTCATTTTCAAAATAACTAATAGCATCTTCGTTTCTATCCAAATTAAAATGAGACACTTCTGCTATATCATTTTGCAAACCCGCCACTGAATCTTTATATTTTTCTAATTGCGTTTTATACCCAATCAATTTATTATCCATGTCTTCAAATACGCGCTTAGCATTTACATACTGGAATAACACAAGTAATATGGAGAATACAAACAAATACATTAAAATTCTTGACTTCATTTTTTAAAATTTAAATTGTTAGCTGCAAACCATCATAGGCTAAAAAAACATTTTCGGGCAATGACTTTTCAACATCTTCATGAAACCCTAATAAATGGCTAATATGGGTTAAATAAGCAGTTTCAGGATTTACTTTACTAATAAATTCTAAGGCTTCTTCTAAATTAAAATGTGACTGATGTGGCTTTAAACGCAATGCATTTACAACCAAAACCTTAACATCTTTCAGCTTTTCAACCTCTTTGTTTTTAATGGTTTTCATATCGGTTAAATACGCAAAATCATTAAACCTATATCCAAAAACCTGTAATTCATCATGCTTCCCATTTATAGGAACCACCTCCAAATCATTCAACATAAAAGGTTCATTCTTAACACGATTAGTTATAACCGTTGGAGCTCCTGGGTATCTGTTTTTAGTTTTGAAAACATAATCAAATCGCTTGTTCAATGCTTTCAACACCCTCTTATGAGCATAAATTGAAATATCGCCTTGCATGTAATAAAAAGGCCTGATGTCATCAAATCCTAACACATGATCGGAATGTTCATGTGTAAAAATAATGCCGTCAATTTTTACACATTTCGACCTTAGCATTTGATATCTAAAATCCGGACCGCAGTCTACAACGTAAGTAAAATTATCCCACTCCACTAAAATAGAGACCCGCAAGCGTTTATCTTTTGGATTTGCACTCAAACAAACAGGGTGTTTGCTTCCAATAATCGGAATCCCTTGAGATGTACCAGTGCCTAGAAAAGTAATTTTCAATCTTAAGTAAAGTTTTACACAAAAATAAGCTTATTTTTTTGTTTGCCTTACTTATTTGATACCTTTGTCATTATTAGCTATAACCTATAATTGACATGGAAATTACCATAAAAGGAGACAAAGAATTTGATGATATCCCATCATTAAAATCTAAGGCACTGAAAATTAATCTTAATGCAAATATTTACGGGTCATTTGCCGAAATTGGCGCAGGACAAGAAACCGCTAGACACTTCTTTAGGGCTGGTGGCGCTTCTGGCACTATTGCTAAAGCCATGTCTGCATACGACAAAGACTTCAGTGATGCCATTTATGGAGCAGAAGATGACGGACGCTACGTAACGGAAGCTCGTTTGCGCAAAATGCTTATTCATGAAATGGACCTTATGGAAAACAGGTTAACTCGTGAAAAAAACCCAAATAAAATATTTTTTACTTATGCTAATACCGTTGCCACCATTGACTTTGCTAAACAATTTAAAGGCCATGGTTGGGTTGGAATTAAGTACCAGGTAGAAGCTACTGGTGATTACAACGAAATCATTTTACATTTACGTTTTAAAGAAACAGATGCGCGTTTGCAACAAGAAACCCTTGGTGTACTTGGTACAAACCTAATTTATGGTGCCTTTTACAAGTACAATGAACCTAAAAAGTTGCTACGCTATTTATATGACCATTTAGACAATGACCAATTAGAAATTGACACCATTAATTTTTCTGGTCCTGTTTTTAAAAATATTGACAATCGATTAATGAGTCTGCAATTGGTTAAAAACGGCATGACAGATGCGGTAATGTTTGGACCAGATGGCACAAATGTATTGCCAGCAAAAGTATTTTATAAGAAAAACATTTTAGCCTTGCGTGGTAGTTTTAGACCTGTAACTAGGGTAAATATGGCTATGTATGAGAAATCATATGAAATGTTTATTAAAGAGAACAAGGTTGATGTTGATAAAACCGTGGTGGTTTTTGAAATCACCCTATCGAATTTAAGAGCTGAAGGTGAAATTGATGAACAAGATTTTATTGACAGAGCAGATTTACTGTGTTCATTAGGGCAATCTGTAATGATTTCTAATTTTCAGGAATATTTTAAAGTCGTTGAATACTTCTCTAATTACACCAAAGCAAGAATGGGATTAGCCATGGGTGTTAGTAATTTAATCGATATTTTTGATGAGAAATATTACCGACACATAAGCGGCGGTATTCTTGAGGCCTTTGGAAAATTATTCTTTAAGGATTTAAAGGTATACCTATACCCAATGAAGGATCTTGAAACCGGCGAGTTAATCACTAGTGAAAACTTAAAAGTATATCCTCGTATGAAAGAATTGTACAAATTCTTCAAATATAACGGAAAAGTTATTGATATAAAAGATTACGATGAAAGTATCATGAATATTTTCTCGCGTGAAATATTACAAATGATTTTGGATGGTCAACGCGGCTGGGAAGAGATGGTACCAGAAGGAACAGCAGAATTAATTAAAGATTACCGCTTATTTGGCTACACCAGAAAACCTTTAACTTTAAGTAGAAAAAGAAAATAATTTATCACTTCATCTAATAAAAAAGCAGGTTGTTCTTAATAGAACAACCTGCTTTTTTATTATGACCAAACTTCACTTCTCTAATATCTGAGCAGCATGATCTTTAGTTTTTACTTTTTCAATAACACGATCCACAACACCGTTTTTATCTATTAAAAAAGTCATTCTATGGATACCATCATACTCCCTACCCATAAACTTTTTTGGTCCCCAAACGCCAAAGGCATTAATTACAGTTTTATCTTCATCTGCTAAAAGCGGAAAAGGAAATTCATATTTATTTTTAAAATTAGATTGTCGCTTTGCTGAATCTGCACTAACACCTAATAGTTCATAACCTTGAGCTTGCAACTCCTTATAGTTATCTCTTAAATTGCAAGCCTCCACAGTACAGCCCGGAGTGCTTGCCTTTGGATAAAAAAATACAACTAGCTTTTTTCCTTTGTAATCACTTAATGATATAGTATTTCCTTGTTCGTCTTTTGCCGTAAAATTAGGCACAGCATCACCTTGTTTTAGTGTGTTCATAGTCTTAACTTTGAGTTTTTACCAAAAATACAATTTATGACTAAAAAAGAGAAGGTTAACTTTGTTATTAATACGCTTTACAAACTTTACCCAGAAATCCCTATCCCTTTAGACCATAAAGACCCCTATACTTTACTTATTGCTGTATTAATGTCTGCTCAAAGTACAGATGTTAGAGTCAACAAAATAACACCATTACTATTTGAAAGAGCAGATAACCCTTATGACATGATAAAGCTTAGTGTTGAAGAAATTCGAGAAATCATAAAGCCTGTTGGATTATCTCCCATGAAGAGCAAAGGTATTTATGGTTTATCAAAAATACTTATTGAAAAACATAATGGCAAAGTACCGCAAAGTTTTGAAGCTTTAGAAGAATTCCCTGCGGTTGGACACAAAACAGCTAGCGTGGTCATGTCGCAAGCTTTTGGAGTTCCTGCATTTCCTGTGGACACCCATATTCACAGACTAATGTATCGGTGGAATTTAAGTAATGGTAAAAACGTTGTGCAAACTGAAAAAGACGCAAAGCGATTATTTCCAAAAGAATTATGGAACGATTTACACCTTCAAATTATTTGGTACGGACGTCAATATTCGCCTGCAAGAGGCTGGGATTTAGACAAAGATATTATCACAAAAACCATTGGAAGGCAATCGGTAATTCAAGACTTCTTTAAAAACAAAAAGTCCTAATAAAATAACATGTATTAGGACTTTTCAAGAAACTTAATTTAGAAGTGTTTCAAACTTCAACTCATTACAAGTAATTACACTTAAAGCCTTAGAGTAATTTAGAAGAAAACTAACCGTTTCTTCTTTCGGATTAAGATTATCTACTTTTTTAATAGAATTTTCAGAGTAAATTTTTGCCATTATTTTAAGTTAAGGGATTATTTAAACCATTAACGCAGCAAAATTTACTTTATTGTACTAATTTGTTAAAACAATATTGTGCTTATCTATAATCTTACGCAAATTAATTAAAGCATAACGCATTCGCCCTAGAGCCGTATTGATACTAACGCCAGTTCTTTCAGATATTTCTTTAAAACTCATATCCTTATATATGCGCATCATTAATACTTCCTTTTGATCTTCGGGAAGCTCATCAACTAATCGTCTAACATCATTTTCAACCTGCTCTTTAATAATAGCTTTTTCAGCATTTAAACTACTATCGCTTAACACAGAAAAAATACTAAACTCACCAGTATTATCAAATTTTGGCATACGATTATTTTTTCTAAAAAAATCAATGACCAGATTATGCGAAATACGCATAACCCAAGGCAAGAACTTGCCTTCTTCGTTATAAGCACCACGTTTAAGCGTGCGAATCACTTTTATAAAAGTATCCTGAAAAATATCTTCAGCAACATCTCTGTCATATACTTTTGAATAAATAAAACTGTAAATTTTTTGCTTGTGCCTAATGATGAGTGTCTCTAAAGCGCCTTCATCTCCTTTAATGTAATTGCTAACCAAAGTAGCATCCGTGATAATTTCGTGTTGCATAATAATTACTTTTAGCGCATAGAAGAGGGCTTCTTTGCTTGGGGTTAAGTGTTTAAAAGTAATTTTCTGCGTATAGGCGAGAGTTTATTTAATAGCTATATCTTATCAAAGATAACAACAATCATTCCTAAAATGCAAAAAATAACATCTTTTTTAACATTTTATTGAACAATAATGTACTTTTCAGGTTCATTTACTTATAGTATCTTTGCAAAACCACTCCCTTTAAAAGCTTATGAATACTAATATTTCCGAAGTAAACCCAAAAGAAAACATCATTATAAAAGGTGCAAAATTGCATAACTTAAAAAATATTGATGTTGTTATACCAAGAAACAAATTAGTAGTAATAACTGGTTTATCTGGTTCTGGAAAATCCAGTTTAGCGTTTGACACACTTTACGCAGAAGGACAAAGACGCTATGTTGAAAGCCTATCGAGTTATGCGCGTCAGTTTTTAGGCAGGCTTAACAAACCCAAAGTAGATTACATAAAAGGCATTGCTCCTGCTATTGCTATTGAGCAAAAAGTAAACTCCACTAATCCACGCTCAACCGTTGGCACGACTACTGAAATTTACGATTACTTAAAATTATTATTTGCTAGAATTGGCAAAACATATTCTCCTGTCTCTGGAGTAGAAGTTAAAAAAAATACCGTTACAGACGTTTTAAATTATTTAAAAACGTTTCCCGAAGGTGAAAAACTACTACTCCTCGCTCCTATTTATTTAGAAGAAGGACGAACTATTGAAGACAAGCTAAATGCATTACAACAACAGGGCTATGCTAGGATTAAAGTGAATGATTCGGTAGTTAGAATTGATGAATTAGAAGCTATTAACAAAAAAGACAACATATTACTAGTCGTCGATAGAGTTATTACTAAAAACGAAGAAGACTTTTATAATAGATTAGCAGATGCCATACAAACAGCTTTTTTTGAAGGTAAAGGTGAATGTATTATTGAAACGCTAAGCGATAAGAAACAACGGCCTTTTAGTAATAAATTTGAATTAGATGGTATTAATTTTTTAGAACCTAATGTTCATTTATTCAGCTTTAACAACCCTTATGGTGCTTGCCCTAAGTGTGAAGGTTATGGCGATATTATTGGTATTGATGATGATTTAGTGATTCCAAACACGGGGCTTTCAGTCTATGAAAGTGCCATTTTTCCATGGCGTGGAGAAAGTATGAGTTGGTATAAAGACCAATTGGTAAATAATTCGCATAAGTTTGATTTCCCTATTCACAAACCTTATTTTGAGTTGAGTGATGCTCAAAAACAGCTTGTTTGGACTGGAAATGAATATTTTGAAGGATTAAATTCATTTTTTACTGAATTAGAATCGAAAGCTTATAAAATTCAAAACCGGGTCATGTTATCACGGTACCGCGGAAAAACCAAATGCAAAGCCTGTGATGGTAAACGCTTGCGCATTGAAGCCAATTATGTGAAAATCGCTAACTCCACTATTACGGATTTAGTTGAAATGCCTTTGGACAAATTGACCAGTTTTTTCAAACAATTGGAATTAAACGATTACGACACGAAAATTGCCGATAGACTATTAAAGGAAATCAATAATAGATTGTCATTTCTTGCTAATGTTGGCTTAGATTATTTAACATTAAACAGAAAGTCGAATACACTTTCTGGTGGCGAAAGTCAGCGTATAAACCTTGCAACCTCTTTAGGCAGTAGCTTAGTTGGCTCTATGTATATTTTAGACG
Source organism: Algibacter agarivorans (assembly GCF_039543245.1). Lineage (NCBI taxonomy): Bacteria > Pseudomonadati > Bacteroidota > Flavobacteriia > Flavobacteriales > Flavobacteriaceae > Algibacter > Algibacter agarivorans. The sequence continues at coordinate 44,645 of NZ_BAABJJ010000007.1, read as the reverse complement.
AACCTAGTATTGGTCTACACCCAAAAGACACGGAGCGTTTAATATCCGTTTTAAAATCTTTACGGGATTTAGGCAATACAGTTATTGTGGTTGAACATGACGAAGATATTATGAAAGCCGCCGATTACATTATAGATATTGGACCAGAAGCAGGAACTTTTGGAGGTCACGTAGTTGCGGAAGGTACTTACGCAGATATTTTAGCATCAGAATCTTTAACCGCAAAATATTTAAATGAAGAACTGAAAATTGAAGTTCCAGGAATTAGAAGAACTTCAAAATACAGTGTTGATATTATTGGAGCTAGAGAAAACAACTTAAAAAATATTGACGTTAGTTTTCCATTGGGCATGTTAACTATAATTACCGGTGTTTCAGGAAGTGGAAAAAGCACCCTAGTCAAAAAGATTTTATTTCCTGCTTTGCAAAAGAAATTGACCGATTTTGGAGATAAACCAGGACAGTTCACAGCTTTAGAAGGTAATTTTAGTATTGTTAATCATATTGAATTTGTAGATCAAAATCCTATTGGACGGTCGTCTCGTTCTAATCCAGTAACCTATATTAAAGCCTACGATGATATTCGTGCCTTATATTCTAAACAGAAATTAAGCGCGATTAGAAACTACCAAGCAAAGCATTTTTCTTTTAACGTAGATGGCGGACGTTGTGAGACTTGTAAAGGTGAAGGTGAAGTAACCATTGAAATGCAATTTATGGCAGATGTACATTTGGAATGTGAAACTTGCAAAGGCAAACGCTTTAAAAAAGAAGTTCTAGAAGTCACTTATGCCGGCAAAAGTATTGACGATATTTTAAACCTAACTATTGATGACGCTGTTGCATTTTTTGATGCTAACCAACAAACTAAAATAAAAACGAAACTACAGCCCTTACAAGATGTTGGTTTAGGTTATGTTACTTTAGGGCAAAGCTCTTCTACCCTTTCCGGTGGAGAAGCCCAGCGTATTAAGTTAGCAACTTTTTTAGGAAAAGGGAACAATAAAGATAAAGCCCTTTTTATTTTTGACGAACCCACTACAGGGCTTCATTTTCATGATATTCAAAAGCTATTAAAATCATTTAATGCGTTGATCGAAAAAGGACATTCTATTATTGTTGTAGAACACAATCTAGAACTTATAAAATGTGCAGATTATATTATTGACCTTGGTCCTACCGGAGGTGAATATGGGGGAAGCCTAGTTGCCGTAGGAACTCCCGAGGAAATTGTAAAAATTAAAACTTCTGAAACAGGGAAATATTTAAACGATAAGATTCAATAATATTAAAATTATTTGGGCGTTACCCAAGGGTCGGGCTTTCACTACTCGCTTCCTCCTATCGTCGGCAAGCTCAAACAAGCCGTTCAATCCCTAACGCAAACCCAACATACATTTGCATCCAAATTAATTTTAAATATCAATAAAACATAAACGCAAATACTCCTAGAATAACTACTGTTAATGGCGCAACAAGCAATAAAAACAAGAGCGTAGTTATACAAGTCTTAAAAAAGGTCATAAAACGGCCTTGCTGATAAAATCGCTTCAATGCCATAAATAAATATATAAATACAGATAGCGACACGAGCCAATCAATCCAATCTGGCACATCCCAAATAAAATTTACGCCAATAATGACACTAAATACGGTAAAGAGGAATGAAAAATAGTAGAAACTAAATACAAGGTGGTGCGCATACAGACCGTGTTTTCTATATAAAATTTTAAGAATTAGCGCGAATATCGGCAATAAGAAAAACATCGCGATAGGTATCGTATCATAAAAGGTTTGAAGGATACTACCACCCTTTCTTGACCTATAAAACTTCAATGCTTGAGCATACAATCGCCTTTTAAAAACCCCTGCATCATCGTTCATTCCCATTTCCTTGTAAAGAATATTATCAGGAACTTCTAAGGCTATTAAAGAATCTAAAGATTTTGTATTAAAATCGAAATTAGCAATATCATTATTTCTAAAATCTTCAGTACTTACTAATGAATCCATTTGTTTTTCAGAAAACCCATGAATAAAGGTGTTGTCTTTTAAGGTTTTACGGAGTTCAGCAAGCGCTATGGAATCTTCTGTTTTTTGTTTTGCTAATTCAACCGCTTTAATAGAATCTCTAATACGCTTATCTGAAATGTTATCAACTACATTTTCTTTTTTAAAAGTTTGAGCTAATTTTTCATCTAAGGTCTGTACCTGACTGCGTTGAATAAATGAAAACAAAAAGAAAAACACCACAGCTATAAACAGATACATTTGCGCTGGATGTAAATATAACAAGCGTTTCCCTTCAATAAATTTACTTGCTAAATACCCAGGCTTAAACAATAGAGGAAGAAAACTTTTAAAAAAGCGCGCATCAAACGAAAAATAATTACTTATCGTATTATAAAACAACACTTTAACAGTAAGCTCGTCCTTGGCCTGTTGCCCACAATGCGGACAAAATTTAAAGCTATCCTTGAATTGTTGCTCACAATTTTTACAAGTTTCCGTTTTACTTTTCATTAAAAATGATTGAATTCTATAAAAATAGGGATTTTTAATTAACGGCACATTATTCAAAAACAAGTTCAGCCAAAAAGTTTTTAGTAATGGCATCTACAATACTGCATTCCATATACTATTTCAAATATTTAGATATAAAAAAAGGAGCTTTATAAAGCTCCTTTTTAAAAGTATTTTAATTGTTGTGCTGTTATTTCACAAATTTCAACACGCCACTCTCAGTTGATAAAATATAAATAGCCCCTCCTTTTAAAGAAGCCGTACTAATTTCATTAGAAATAGCACCTTTAGTAATCATTCTTCCAGTTAAATCATAAATTGAATAATCTCCACTTATCTTACTATCAAAAACAATAGCATCAAGGTTTGCATTATAAAAAGCTGCTAATTTACTTTTATTGAAATCATTTGTGCTTAAAATTTCTTCCTCAATGGTTGATACGAAATTAATATATGTTTGATCACCGGAAGGATTAGCACCTACAACTTGAAGTATATATAGGTAACCTGCTACATAATCAGCAGTCAACTCTACAGGTAAATAACCTGCTGGTATATCAACTAGAACGGTAGCTTCACCAGCTGTAAAATCTGAAGGCGTTAAGGTGGCAAGAGTTGTGCTATTATCTGAGCCCCAGTTAAGAGGAGCATTTCCAAAACCAACTCTAGAGAAATTAATAAATAATTCAGGACCAACCGAAGGATTAGTTTCATCGTAATTTGTAATATGAAGGCTTATTCCACTACTATTAGAGTTATTAAAAGAATAGTTAGGAACACCACCCCAAGGATAACCAGCAAAGCTACCCGGATTAGAAGCATAAACGGTACCTCCATTCATAGCAACAGAATAGTAAGTCTGTGCAGTTAGACATGTTGTGCTGGTCATTAAGCCGAACATCATAAAGAATAAAGTAATTTTTTTCATAATCTTAAATATTTTAGTTAATTAATAATAGTAAATATAAATTATTATTGATTTAAATGAGATATGCGCAACTCGACATTAACTTATCAATATATCCTAATTTAACAAATAAAACTAGACTAAAACTAGACAAAACAAGAAACGCCTTGTTTTTAAGCATTTTATGAGTTTTCAACTTAAAAAAATCAGATGCTATTATTAATATTTTAAAGCAACCTTAAAAACCAGATTAAACCACTTATCTATATTTAATGATTTTTTTTTGGCACGCTGTTTGTAATTACCTAATCGTATAACACCCTAAAACATATAATTATGAAGAAATACATATTCTTATTAGCAGGTTTAGCTCTTACAGGATTTACCGTTAACGCAGACACAACCAACGTTAACACTATTGAAACATCAACGTATTACGGAGGTTATAGTAATTCTTTCATATTTAATATAGATGGTGTTGAGTTTTCGGTGTTCCGAGATGGCCAATTCGATTTTAATATTATCAGAAATAATTCGCGCTTAAGTGTAAATATTGGGTCGAGAAATGCAAATATCAGTTTTAATTCTGGCTACGATTATAATGCTTATGTACAATACGATGAGTTTGGTGCTATCATTCAAATAGAGAACATTCCTATTTATTATGACTACTACGGACGTATTAGTCAAGCAGGAAACGTAAACATCTATTATAACAACTTTGGCTATATAAACCGTGTTGGTGGGCTAAATGTATATTACAACAGACATAATAATTTTTCACACTATACTGGATTTATAAACATATACAACAGAGGCTATGTTTACAGACCGTGGCACAGATTCTATAGTATTCCTGCTTATGATTATTGTGTAGTCTACAACAGACCTTACAGACAATATTACAACCCTGTACGTTACACCTATAACAGACCGTTTTATAACAATTACAGACCTAGAACAGCCATTGCTAGCAGACACGGTAATACAATTGCAAGAAACAGAAGCTATGCAACCGTTAACAGAAGCAAAAGAAATGTTACGCAAATAAACAGAAATGCAAATTCCAGAAGAAGCGTTGCAAAAAACACAACAACTAGACGTGATAATAATACGGCTAATAGAAGAAAAACGTCTTCTACTGTCAATAGAGAAGCTACAAAACGTAACAGCACAAATACAACTAAAAACACAAGACCTAGCGCTCCCGTAGCAAAAAGAGACGTTTCAAGACGAGAAAACACGGTTACAAGAACACCCTCTAGAAACAATTCTCAAATCAGTAATACTAAAAGAACAAGACAGACCGTTAACACTAGAAGTACAAGACCGAGTAATAATACAAAAACAGTAACCCGAAGCAGAAATAATACGGTTACTCAAAAACCAAGAACACAAAATTCTCGTACATATACTAGAAGTAATAATAAAACTAGAAATACACAAGTAGCACAACGCACTGTAAGTAAGCCAAGAACAACGCAAAAGCGCACCGTTACTAGGTCTACACAAAGCAGTAAACCAAGAGCTACACAAAACAGAAGTAGTTCTAGCAACAATACAAGATCGACGACAAGAAGACGATCATAATAACTTTGGTTGGTTAGTTAAGAAAGCCCTGCAATATGTATGCCTCAAAGCTACGTTGCGGGGTTTTCTGTTTTCTATTCCTGCGAAAGCAGAAATCTCATTAAAATATCCAAATACCCTTTAGTGGATTCTTTCATGATAGCCATCTGTAAACCCACAACTTTATGAAGAGTGCCACGAATGCACTAATTTTTTCTTTATTATGGATTAATACAAAATGAATCAACACCAATTTTCAAAAAAATCTATAGATTTATTATTCGTGATCATTATATTTTACCTGTTTTTAGTTTTTATTCGTGTATTCGTGGCAAAAATGACTCTGAACTAAAAGCATGTGTTTGGCTTGTAGAAATGCAAAAACCTACTTCAACTTCAAATAGCGCTTAATAAGTAGCGATATATCTTCTGAAAAATCAAACTTATAAACTACAAAAACATAGATTGCAGTAATTAATAAGGATTTTAAACCAATATTAACGATGGGATGAAACGGAAACTCCCAGAAATAAAACAGCAATACACTTATAAATATAAAAGTTCCTATCTTTAAGGTATACAAGGTAAATGGAACCATTTTAAACTTCCTGTACACAAAAAACAATTTAATAGAATTATATACAAAAATAGCCAAAAACGTAGCAATACCAGCACCATTTATACCAAATAACGGAATAAAAACAATGTTTAGGATAACCATTAGAATCACCAGAATAACACCTAAAACCAAAACTACCCTATAATAATCGCTATTAAATAATATGGCATTATTGCTACCCAAAAGAGAATCATATAGTTTTGATATACTAATTATAAATACTACAAACAAACCACCGCTAAATTCTTCTGGAATAATGTAATACAACTGATTGATATTAAGCACTATCAATAAAAAAATAAAACCTCCAACAATAAATAAATTCAAAGAACTGCGTTTGTACAAATCTTCTAAGGCACCAAAATCTTTTTCATTTAAATACTTAGCAGATAATGGCAATAATATTTGATGCATAGCACGTTGAGGCACCGAAATAACTGCTGCGATAAAAATTGCCACATTATAATAGGCTATTTCTTTAATATCAATATAATGTCCAAGCATCACTTTATCTACATCTAAAAGAATAGTAGCGATAGACCCTGCAATTATTATTAAAAGTGAGTATTTTAAAATGTTACGTAAATTATTGACACGCTTAAATGTAATGACAGGCAGCTTTATGCTAAACGCATACACACTCATTACCAACATTCTTAAAATATAAACCACAACTAAGCCAGCCATAAACTGCTCTAGGTCAATAACTTCAAAATGCAGCAAAAAAAGCAAAGTCATTGTACCTACTCTATGAAAAACTTCTTTCATAAAGTTCCCGAAAACGGTTTGCATTTGCACTTTTGCCCAAGCAAAAAACACCTCAAAATAAGCTAATGCAATAGCAATAAAAACGGTATGCCATAAATACCCTTTAATGATTTCATTTTTCTGAGAAAGAAAATTGCCAATAACGTCGTAACCCAAATAAGTAATTAAAAATATTGGAATTATGATGAGTATGGGCAGCACCAACATGAGCGTCAAAAAACTATTTACGGACACTCTTGTTTTAAAAGACGAATAAAATTTCACTAAGGTATTATGCACACCAAATGCCATTAAAGGCATGATTACATAAGCTAAAGATAGCATGTACCCTACCATGCCATAATACTCAGCACTCAAAAATTCGGTGTAAAGAAATAAGGTGTTAATTGCTCCAATAAAAAAACCCAAATAGGTATAAATAATATTTTTAAAGGATTGTGATGCAACTAGTCCCATTATAGTAATTTAGATAGCGTTTGCGTAAGCGATTTTCTATGATACTTTTGCAAACCCACTGGATGCGATTGTAATGTTTTATTCTGAAAAGCCTTATAATGCTCTAAGATAATCCTTTTTAACGATTCGTAATCATCGTAATTTAAGTAGTTCCCCGTATTCGTTTCTTTAATGATTTTTTCAACGTCGGAGTCTTTTGGACCAATAGCAATAATAGGCCGGTTTGAAACCATATATTCAAATAACTTACCAGGGATTATACACTTGGTGTCTTCTGAATCTATTTCAATTAGCAATAAAATTTGGGATTTTTTTTGAAACCTAATGGATTCTTTATGTGAAACATAACCCGCATTATTGATATAATCACTTAAACTATTTTTTTTGATGGATTCTAATACAATATTACTGACTGCACCGATGAAATTCAGTTGAAAATCTTTTGAAAAACCCATGTTTTCGTTTACTAAATCACTGAGTACTTTCCATAAAATTTCTGGATTGCGTTTGGACAATAAAGACCCAATATGAGATAGCGAAAACTTTGAATCCATTTCGAAAGCTTCTGAAGATTCATTATCATAACCATTAGCAATAACAGCTATAGGCTTGTTTGTTATTTGCTGAAACTCGTTTTTGGTAGTAAAACTGGTTACTATAACTTGGTCTGCGGCATTTAAAACCTGCTTTTCTAAAGCTTTATGTTTTGCTTTTGATGATTCAGTAAGCTTTAATTGTTTATGATATCCAATTGTTGTCCAAGGATCTCTAAAATCTGCTAACCACTTTACGCCTAAGGCTTCTTTGAGTTTTAAACCTATAAGATGCATACTATGTGGAGGCCCTGTAGTGATAATGGTTTCAATGTTTTCTTTTTGAATATATTCGGAAAGAAATGGCACCGAAGGCTTTACCCAGCCGACTCTAGCATCTGGAATAAAAAAGTTGCCTCTAATAAAAAGCATGATTTTCTCAATGAAAGATTGCTTTTTATAGTCAGATATAATGCCTTTACTAATGGTATTTGATGATTTTTTTGAAAATAATCCTGCCCATTTATAAGGCTCGTTTATAGGATGTTTTATAATAGTAATATCCTTAGAAACCTCAGAGACTAAACTTTCATCTATTAAAGGATAATTAGGATTTTCTGGAATATAAACAATGGGGTCGATATTGAATTCAGGTAAATATTTTACAAACTTTAACCATCGTTGCACACCTGGACCTCCTGCGGGTGGCCAATAATACGTTATTATTAAAACTTTTTTCTTCATTCTTGTATTCCCTTGAAAAAGGGAATCTTATTAATAAAACCTAAACCATAGTGGATTCCTACCTTCGCAGGAATGACAACTACTCTTTTAAAGGGATATCATTTCGTTTAAACTCATAAAACAACCCACCAAGCAACAGCAAACCGAGTAAAACCGAACCCGCCAAGGCAATACTACTCCCTGTTTTAACCACATCTGGATCAAACTTAAACTCGATAGTGTGATTTCCTGCTGGAATCTCCATACCTCTTAAAATGTAATTTACACGCATGTGATCGGCAGGCTTTCCATTAATAAATGTTTTCCAGCCTTTACCATAATAAATCTCAGAGAATACTGCAAATCCATTATTCGAATTGCTTGATTTATATTTTAAATAGTTGGGCTTTACTGATTTTAATGTAATTGAAGCCAAAGAATCAACTACGAATTCATTATTATAGTCCTTCATTTTAGCCAATGGAGGATAACTATAAATCGCCTTGTTTTTAGTGTCTAAACTATCCAACAAGGTAATTTCTTCATCTGCAGAATTCACTTTTTCTAGCGTTTTAACAAACCAAGCATTCCCATTGGCATCATCATTCTCATAAGGAAACGGATTTCCTTTTTCATCTTGAGCAATAATATACTTAGTATTCAGCATACTCAACACATTAATATTGTTTTTGGATACATAAAAACTAAAAACCTCGCTATAACGTCTTAATTCCGCAGCGTTATAGCCGTTTAATGAATTATGGTAGTAAGATGGCTTTGACGGTCCTGAAACCAAATCAAAAACCCTGAAATGCGTTGTATCTTTTAAGACATACTTATCGATTTCGTTTGCTTCAAACGGCTTATTCATTTTTACTGCTGAAACAAAATCATCGTTATTTACATAGCGCCTATCCACACCAACCAAATCAAAAAGTATTAAAGCACAAAAAGCTGTTATCACCCATTTCTCTTTCAGCTTTTCTTTTAAAAACATAAAAACAGCAGCTGCAGACAACAAAACCAAAGCTAACGTCCTTAAAGCATCTTGAGAAAAAACAGTTTTTCTATCTGCTTTAATCGCATCAATAAAATCTTGCCCATAATTCTGACGATAATATCCATCATTAATACCAACAAAATCAAATAAAGACGACTTAAAAAGTAGAAAAACAAGAGCAATACCACCTGTAATTATGGTCGCATATTTCAAAGCTTTCAACTTGTCTTCTTTCTTTTCAAAATCATTAAACAATCTTACTAGCCCGAAAATAGCTAACGCCGGAATACACAGTTCTAAAATAACCTGAATAGAGCTTACTGCTCTAAACTTATTATAAAGTGGTATGTAATCAATAAAAAAGTCGGTTAAAAATGCAAAAGGCTGATTCTTCCCATAAGACAATAACAACGATAATAGCGTTCCGCCAACAAGCCACCATTTTAAACGCCCTTTAACTAGAAACAAAGCAAATACAAATAAAAACAATATAACCGCTCCAATATAAGCTGGCGCTTCTACAATAGGTTGCTTGCCCCAATACAAAGGTGCGCGTTTAGATTCTTGCAAGGCTTGACTTGTGGTTGCTCCTAATTTCCTAAAAGCTTCATAAGTAGCGGAATCTTTTCCAACATCTTCACTATTCCCACCACCCATAAAACGTGGAATAAACAAATTAAATGTTTCTGTAATACCATAACTAAATTGGGTAATATAATCTCTATCTAAGCCAGAAGATATTTCTTTTGGTGAACCATCAGGATTTATAGTCAATTCACTTTTACTACGTTTGCTTTCTTTTACATATTCATTGGTTGCTAATATATTTGTCGCATTTAATGCTATGGAAAGCACTACAGCACCTACTAAAACCCCAATTGATTTAAAATAATGCGGTAACATGTTCTTTCTAAAAGCATCTACTAAATATGCAATTCCTAAAATAATGACCAAAAACATTAAATAGTAAGTCATTTGAAAATGATTCGCTACTAACTCTAGTCCCATAGCTACTGTAGTTAATAAAAACCCGGGGATATATTTCTTCTGAAAAACAAGCAAAATACCGCTCAACACCAATGGCATATAAGCAATGGCATGTGCTTTACTATTATGACCTACACCTAGAATAATAATTAAATAGGTTGAAAACCCAAAGGCTATCGCCCCCAGTGCAGCAAGTTTAAAATCGACTTTCAACACCAATAAAAACACATAAAAACCCAAAAAGTAAAGAAATAAATAATCGGCAGGTCGTGGTAAAAACCGAAGCGTTAAATCTAATTTTTTGATATAATTATGCGGATATTTTGCCCCTAATTGATAGGTTGGCATCCCTCCAAAAGCACTATTTGTCCAATACGTTTCATCGCCTGTAGCAGCTTTAAAATCTTTTTGCTGCTTACTCATGCCTATAAATTGCACAATATCGTTTTGATATATGGCTTTCCCTTTTAAAACAGGATTAAAATACGCTAAAGAAAGTATAATAAAACCTACCAGAATAAGTAAGTGAGGAAGTAACTTTTTTATTGAAAATTGCATGAAAAGGGTTTAAGAAAAATGATTTCGGAAAAATAGTTATAATTTTTCAGAACGGCATATAACGAAATTATTAAATTCTTAACGGCGAATTTCCGTTGTCATGGAAATAAAAACTGCTATTCTATTTCTTCGTAATCCACATAATCCCCAACATCTTTATTTGAGGTTTTGGTTTTTGGTGTTTTATCAATGGTAACCTCGCCTTCTTTCTTAGGTTTTTCTTGCTGTTGCCCGCCTTGAAATCCACCAAATTGTTCACCAAAACTTTTTTCTGCCTTTTTAGCAACAAACTTTATTAAAAACGGCGCAAATAAACGTGCTAGAATCTTTATTCCAAAATAAACCAGAAGAATAATAAGTATCATTCTAACAAAGCCAGTTGCAGATGCAAATTGTAACATAACTATAATTTTAATACAAAAATACAATTCTAATTATTTAAAAAACGCTCAAGAATGATAAAAAAAGCATAAAATATCTATATTTGAAAAGCGTTTGAAAAGCTATATTGCACATATAATTAAACCTTTGATTATGAGCCCATACAAATCCGTCCTGTTTTTTTTCCTAAGCTTAATATCTACTCAGGTCTACTCTCAATACACCGATGTCATTAATTCTAACAGGCCAGGTACTTCCAGAAGTGCATTTTCTGTCGGCACTAATGTGGCACAATTTGAAGTGGGACCTTATATACTAAGTGAAAAAAGAACGCCTACTATAGCAAATGAAGTTTCTGGATTTGGAATCGATTTTGCTGCTCGTTATGGATTATTGCTAGAAGAACTAGAGATAAACGTTGAAGGAACTTACCAAAATGACACCAAAACATTTACTTCAAATCTATCAGCAGAAGAAAAACGCTCCAATTTCAAATTCGTTGCAATTGGTGCTAAATATTTGGTTTTCGACCCATACAAAAATGCTGAAGAAGACAAACCAAATCTATACAGCTGGAAAGCAAACAGACAGTTTAAATGGAAATCTTTAATCCCTGCTGTTTCAGTGTATTTAGGGGCTAATTATGACACAAAAACTAATCCATACACGGCACCTGGAATTGAAGGCTTTAGCCCTAAAATCATGATTGCCACTCAAAATAATTTTGCTGGCGGCTGGGTATTTGTCATGAATTTAATAAAGGACAGAATTGGAACTGATCAGTCCGATTTTCAATACATATTGACCCTAACGCATTCCTTCAACCCGAAATGGGTTATATTTGGCGAAACACAAGGTATTCAAAGTGATTTTTATGCCGATAACCTTTTTAGATTTGGTGGTGCCTATTTGTGGGGGAAAGACTTTCAGTTAGACACAGCATTAACGTTCAATACCAAAGACACCCCATCAGTTTTTAGCGTGAATTTTGGAGCATCTTACCGATTAGATTTCCATAAAGATAATGACAAAGAAGTAGATAATGGTACTTCTGCTGAAGCTGAGGGACAAAGACGATCTAACCGCAAAGGTAAAAACAAGAGTAAGAAGAATAAAAAAGACCAAGATTCTGATAACACAATTAAGAAAAGAAAAAAAGACGATATAGATTTTGATGATAACTAACCCGTCAAAATATATAACTATACTATGATAACACTAAAAGAAGTACACTCCAAAAAAGACCTGAAAGCATTTGTAAAGTTTCCTTTTGAGCTTTACAAAGACTCTAAATATTGGGTCCCTCCTATTATTAGTCAAGAAATTAAAACCTTTAGCAAGAAAGACAACCCCGTTTTTAATGACGCCGAAGCGAGATTGTTTTTGGCATATAAAAACAACAAAATTGTTGGTCGAATTGCTGCGATAATAAACTGGCTGGAAGTAAAAGAGCAAAACCAGAAGAAAATGCGTTTTGGGTGGTTTGATTTTATTGATGATTTAGAAGTGTCGAAAACCCTTTTAAACGAAGTTGAAAAAATCGGGAAAGCACATAACCTTGAATACACAGAAGGACCGGTTGGATTTTCTAATCTTGATAAAGTTGGTGTTATGACTGAAGGGTTTGAATCGATTGCTCCTATGGTGACGTGGTATAACCATCCCTACTACATTAAACATTATGAAGTTGCCAATTTTAAAGTTGAAAAATCATATTCTGAAAGTAAGTTTCCTTTTAAAAATGTGAAACCGGAATTCTTTTATAAAGCTCAAGAACTTATTAAAAGACGCTACAAGCTAACAGCACTAAAGCTTACCAAAACAGAAGAGGTTATGCCTTATGCAGATAAAATGTTTGACCTGTTTAATGAAAGTTACGCTTCATTATCCTCTTTTGTGGCTATTAACGATATTCAAAAAGAATATTTTAAAAAGAAATTTATAAGTTTCGTTAATCCTGAGTATATCAAATTCATAGTAGATAAAGATGATAACATGGTTGGTTTTGCAATCGTGATGCCAGCATTCGCTAAAGCGCTACAGAAGATTAAAGGCAAATTGTTTCCTTTTGGATTCAGACATATTATGGATGCAAAAAAGAACAGTAAAGATGTTATATTTTATTTAATAGGCATACATCCAGATTACCAAAACAAAGGGGTTCATGCCGTAATATTCAATGAATACTACGAAACATTTAAAGAAAAAGGCATTGAAACCTGTTTTAGAACGCCAGAATTAGAGGACAACTATGCCATTCATCAAATATGGAAGCATTTTGATCCCGAAGTATACAAACGGCGAAAAACATTTAAAAAAGATATAGACTAAAAGACTATAGATCACATATCTTTTATATATTACAAAATAGATACTTAAAACAAAAAAGTCCAATTCATTAATGAATCGGACTTTTTTAATATGACATATTTATTATTACTCTCCCATTGCTGCCATTACAGCTGCTGAAAGACGTTTATAAGTTCCATTTTCTAATCGCTCTCTAATAGCATCAAAAGCATCTAATGTTTCAGACACATCTTCTAAAGTATGTGTAGCTGTAGGTATTAAACGAAGCAAAATTAACCCTTTAGGTATTACCGGGTAAACCACTATAGAACAGAATATTCCGTAATTTTCACGCAAATCTCTAACTAGCGCCATAGCTTCAGGAATACTACCTTTTAAATATACTGGTGTTACACAGCTTTGAGTGGTACCAATATCAAAACCACGCTTTTTTAATCCCGATTGTAGTGCATTAACATTTTCCCATAACTTGTTTTTTAGTTCTGGCATTGTTTTAAGCATATCTAAACGCTTGCGTGCACCAACAACCAATTGCATTTGCAATGATTTTGCAAACATTTGAGAACGTAGGTTATATTTTAAATAATCAATTATTTCTTGATCGCCTGCTATAAAAGCTCCCGTACTTGCTAAAGACTTAGCAAATGTTGCAAAATACACATCAATATCATCTTGAACACCTTGTTCTTCACCTGCTCCTGCTCCTGTTGCTCCTAATGTTCCGAAACCGTGGGCATCATCAACAAATAATCTGAAATTAAATTTCTTTTTAAGCGCTACAATTTCTTTTAAACGCCCTTGCTCACCACGCATACCAAAAACACCTTCAGAAATCACTAAAATACCTCCTCCAGTTTGTTCTGCCATTTTAGTAGCACGCTCTAAGTTTTTCTCTAAACTAACTACATCGTTATGTTTATAGGTAAAGCGTTTTCCCATGTGTAAACGCACACCATCAATAATACAAGCATGTGCATCAACATCATACACAATAATATCATCTTTAGCTACTAAAGCGTCAATAGTTGAGACCATACCTTGATAACCGAAATTCAAAAGATAAGCAGCTTCTTTACTAACAAAATCAGCCAATTCATTTTGAAGTTTTTCATGCAAATCGGTATGACCAGACATCATTCTTGCACCCATTGGGTAAGCAGAACCATATTGTGCCGCCGCTTCCGCATCTACTTTTCGTACTTCTGGGTGATTTGCTAAACCTAAATAATCATTAATGCTCCAAGTAATAACATCTTTCCCTTGAAACTTCATACGATTAGAAATTTCACCTTCTAATTTAGGGAACACAAAATACCCTTCAGCCTGAGACGCCCATTTACCTAGCGGCCCTTTGTCTTTGTAAATTTTTTCAAATAAATCTTTCATTTATTATAAATCTTATTGCTATTAAAATTAAGACGTAACTATAACTAGAAAAATGCTTTTAGGGAGTGTAAACATAACTAAATGTTTAAATTTAAAGAAGCTTTTAGTTCTTAGTTAGTTATGCAAAACTAAATATTTATATGGTTTGAGCATAATTTTTAAGGCTCAATTATTTAAAATACCAATTAAACTTCAAAATAACACATCTAAATCGTTTCTTTTTAGATTATTATGCGTTTAAAAACACAAGCTAAGCTATTCTCAATTTTTTCGCCTTAACTAATCTGAAAATAATTCAATTTATTAATATACATTTAAAATTTGATCGGTATAAATCAAAAAAGAGATGATATATTACTTTTTCAGCAAACTATCATCTCTTTCTTTTAAAGTTTTTTTTACTATTTTATATACTGAATGTTTTGCGCAGCAGCTTCGTTTTTACTATCGAAGAATCCTTGTTCATTCATCCATTTATCACTATAAACCTTACTCATGTATCTTGCGCCATGATCAGGGAATATAACTACAACATAATCATCTTTTTTAAATCTACCTTCTTCTCCTAGCTGTAAAATAGCTTGGGTAACCGCTCCAGATGTATATCCTACAAACATACCTTCGGATTTAGCAATCAATCTAGCTGTATGCGCACTGTCTTCGTCAGTTACTTTAACAAATTCGTCTATAACATCAAAATCAGTAGCTGTAGGGATTAAATTTTTACCTAAACCTTCTATTCTATATGGGTAAATTTCTTTTTCGTCAAACTCTCTAGTTTCGTGATATTTCTTAATCACAGAACCAAAAGCATCAACACCAATAATTTTAATATCAGGATTTTGTTCTTTTAAGTACTTAGCCGTACCGGAAATAGTACCACCAGTTCCGCTACAAGCAACAAGATGCGTAACTTTACCTTCAGTTTGTTCCCATATTTCTGGGCCAGTAGATTTATAGTGTGCATCAATATTTAATTGATTAAAATATTGATTAATATAAACAGAGCCTTTAATTTCACTATGCAAGCGCTTTGCTACTTCATAATAAGAACGCGGGTCATCTGCACTAACATGTGCTGGACATACATACACTTTTGCTCCCATAGTTTTCAACATGTCAATCTTATCTGGAGAAGACTTAGAACTTACTGCTAAAACACAATCATACCCTTTTATAATGCTTACCATTGCAATACTAAACCCTGTATTACCAGAGGTTGTTTCTATAATGGTGTCGCCCGGAGTAAGAATACCTTTCTTTTCGGCTTGTTCTATAATATAAAGTGCTATTCTGTCTTTAGAAGAGTGTCCTGGGTTAAAAGATTCTACCTTAGCATAAAAGTTGCCTTTTAATTTGGAAGTTATTTTATTAAGTCTAACAAGCGGTGTATTGCCCACTAAATCTAATACATTATCAAAAACTTTATTTCTATGTTTCATAAATGCTTTTTAAAAATCGTTATCTAAAAAAGATAAGCACGACTCAAACGGCACAAAAATAAAACTTTTTTTTTTATTAACCATGAATTCCTTCTAAATCTAACAAAAAGGCATATTCTAGAGCAACTTCCTTCAAGCTTTCAAAACGACCTGAAGCCCCGCCATGCCCCGAATCCATATCGGTACGCAAAAACAATCTATTTGAATCTTTTTTATAATCTCTTAACTTAGCCACCCATTTGGCAGGTTCCCAATATTGCACTTGAGAATCATGCAAACCAGTAGTTACAAGCATGTTAGGGTATTCTTGAACTTTTACATTATCATACGGTGAATAGGACTTCATGTAATTATAATACTTTAAATCATTAGGATTTCCCCATTCATCATACTCCCCTGTTGTTAGCGGAATTGTATCATCGAGCATTGTTGTAACCACATCAACAAAAGGGACAGCGGCTAAAATCCCATGATATAGCTCTGGATTCATATTTATAATAGTTCCCATTAATAAACCACCTGCAGAACCTCCATAGGCGTACAAATGCTTATTTGATGTGTAATTCTGCTCGATTAAGTGTTTTGAACAATCAATAAAATCATGAAACGTATTTATCTTAGTTAGTAGTTTTCCATTTTCATACCAATCTCTTCCTAAATATTCGCCGCCTCTAATATGAGAAATAGCGTAAATAAAACCTCTATCCAGCAGACTTAAGCGAATGCTTGAAAACGACGGGTCTGTTGTAGAACCGTAAGAACCATAAGCATATTGTAATAACGGATTAGAACCATCTAGCTTTATTCCTTTTTTATAAACTAGGGATATGGGCACTTTTACACCATCTCTAGCGGTTGCCCATATACGCTTTGATTCGTAGTTTTCTTTTTTGAATTTACCCCCTAAAACCTGCTGTTCTTTTTTAATCTCGTTTTGCTTCGTTTTGAAATTATAGTCGATTACTGAACTAGGTGAAGTCAATGAATTAAATCCGTAGCGTAAAACATCACTATCAAAATCTGGGTTATTTCCTATATAAACCGTATAAGTTTCAGAATTAAAAGGCAAACAATAGTCTTCTGCCCCGTTCCAACTGATAATTCTCAAATTATTAAGTCCGTTTTCTCTTTCGTTTACAACCAAATAATCTTTAAAAATTTCAATATCTTCAATTAAAACATCCCGTCTGTGAGGCATTACATCTTGCCAATGTTCTTTTTCCGTGGTTTGCTCATTTGTTTTCAGCAACTTGAAATTAGTAGCGCCATCACCATTGGAAATAATATAAAACGAATCATCGTAATGAGCAATGCTATATTCTAAATCTTTTGTTCTTTTTTGAAATATTTTGAATTCCCCATCAGGTGTATCAGCATTTAGTATTCTATATTCAGAGGATAAAGTACTTGAAGACCCAATAACTATATATTTTTTGGATTTTGTTTTGTAAACAAAGGTGTTAAAGGTTTCGTTTGCTTCATGGAAAACTTCAGAATCATTTTTAAAATCGGCATGTAATTTATGTTTGAAAATTTTATGCGAGCGTAAGGTAACCTCGTCCTTCATAGAGTAAAACAAGGTTTTATTATCGTTTGCCCAAGTTGCGCTACCAGTGGTGTTTAAAATTTCATCTTCATAAATTTCGCCAGTTTGTAAATTTTTAATCTTAATGGTATATTGTCTTCTACTAACAACATCTGTTGAAAACGCTGCTAGCGTATTATCTGGACTTATAGAAATTCCTCCTAAATTAAAATAAGCGTGGTCTTTTGCCATGTCATTACAGTCAAATAAAATTTCATCTTCGGCATCTAAGCTTTCCTTTTTTCTTATATAAATAGGGTAATCTTTTCCAGTTTCATACTTTGTAATATACCAGTAACCATTTAACTTGTATGGCACTGTAGAATCATCCTCTTTAATCCGCCCTTTCATTTCTTCAAACAAATCTTTTTGGAATGCGTCAGTATGTTGCATCATTTGCTTGGTATAGTCGTTTTCAGCATTCAAATAATCAATAACTTCTGGATTTTCTTTTTCATTTAACCAATAGTAATTATCTATTCTTATATCATCATGAATCTTTAATTCTTTTGATATTTTTTTAGCGATTGGGGCTTGAATTGTTTTTTTCAATGAAGATGTATTTATTCTTATAATTTAAGGCTTCAAAAATAGAAAAATTAAATAGCTTTGTCTTGTAATAACTAATATTAAAAATTATGTTTGGAGATATGATGAATATGATGGGCAAACTTAAAGAAACCCAGAAAAAAGTTGAAGAAACAAAAAAACGTTTGGATACGGTTTTAATTGATGAAGCCAGCAATGATAACAAGCTTAAAATTACTTTAACCGCAAACAGAACCATCAAATCTATTGAAATAGATGATACATTGTTAGAAGACAAAGAGCAGCTTGAAGATTATCTAATTCTTACCTTAAATAAAGCTCTAGAAAATGCTACTAAAGTGAATGAAGCCGAATTAGCTGCAGTTGCCAAAGAAGGGATGCCTAATATTCCTGGCATGGATATGTTTAAGTAAACATGAACATGTAACATAATTGCTAAATAGTCAATACATAATCAAATTATTCAAACAACTAACAGTCAGATATTTTAAAAAAAATAGCAACTAAAAAACTCTTTTATTAACCTCATGAAATATAAATAAAATAGACCAAATGCTATCAAAATTTCATAGGTCTAACTGTTTTATATTTTGTCTAAAAAAACCACCACCAACTCTTGTAAATGCGGATATACACACTACAGACACGGTAGTCACTAAAAACTTTAAGTGATTTAAAAAGAAAAGGAGGTAAAATTTAATTTGCCGCCTTTTCTTTTTGGTTATAGCGCATCCAAAAAAACTTTCAATTTCCTTTAAACTTGAATTAGTATTAAAAATCAAAACTTTAAACAAACCTCAGTGTAGCAATTAACATATGCCTTCCTTAAACTAAAGGATTATAACTTGAATTTAAAACCAAAAGAAAATATTGATATTTAATCTATTTTTATTTGATAAAAAAAAGACCAACATTAATATTCGCTTATAGAAACAGTAAATATTATAAATTATATTTATTTTTATCCGGAAAACTTAATTCCTATGCCCCTAAGCAAACTTAGAAATAAACTTTATTGGATTAGTGATACTCTAAAAGGTAGAAAGGTTGGTAATTATTTAAAGGAAATTAATTTTATACTTAACGACCCTACAAGTATAGAGTCCAAAAAAATTCAAAAAAACAATCTTGACAATTTATTGAAGCATGCTACAAACACGACAGCTTTTTATGCAAAATATAAAGACACAAGTTCTATAATTGATTTTCCTGTTATTAAAAAAACAGTAATTCAGAATAATTTTGAACAATTTCAATCTTCGTGCTTTAAAGATAAAAAAAAGTATAAAGTTTCTACTAGCGGATCTACAGGCGTTCCTTTCTTTTTGTTTCAAAACAAAGATAAAAAACATAGAAATACAGCTGATGTAATTTATTTTTTTAATCAATGTAATCATAAAATCGGAAATCGTCTGTATGAATTGGAGGTATGGAGAAATCATAACAAGAAAAGCAAGTTTAAATGTTGGATGCAAAACTCAATTCAGTTTGATATATCTAGACTGACTGATTATAGAATAAGTGCATTTATAAAACTTATTCAAAAAAACAAAAAGACGAATAAGACAATATTAGGTTTTGCCTCTTCTCTTGAAAGCATCACTAAATTTATTGATGAAAATAAAATAAGGCTTAATTACATCAATCTTAATTCAATAATTGCAAATTCAGAATACCTAAACTCCTATACAAAAACAAAAATGAGTGAATATTTTGGGGTTGAAGTATTATCAAGATATTCTAGTGAAGAAATTGGGATTGTAGCTCATCAAACTATAAAATCACCAGATAGTTTTATAATCAATCATGCAAGTTATTATATCGAAGTACTTAATTTTAATAATGACACTCATGTAGAATTAGGAGAATTTGGTAGAATCGTTGTAACTGACCTATTCAATTATGCTATGCCTATGATAAGATATGACACTGGGGACATAGCTAAATTATCAATGGAAGATAAAATCACAAAATTCGAATTAGTAGAAGGCAGAAAAATGGATCTTGTTTATGACTCATCAGGGAATAAAGTATCATCTTTTGTTGTCTATACAAAATTTTATAGGTACTATAAATATCTAAATCAATACCAGTTTATTCAGCAAGGGAGGAAAGACTATGAAATTAAACTCAATTTGAAAGATAATAACTTTAATTTTGAAGACAGCCTCATAATAGAAATGAAAAAGGAATTTGGTAAAGACGCCAATATATACATTACATATGTAGATGAAATACCTTTGCTTGCTTCTGGAAAAAGACGAAAAGTTATTAATAATTTCAGTAAATGTGTTTAAAATTTCTTTTGTTTTATAAGATGTAGACAAAAAATCAGCTGACTTTTGAAGTAAATGCAGAAGCTATTATATTTTTTGTGCGCAATACATATTTATAGAACATCGGTAATGGATCCTTTAAAACATATTTAAAAACAGTATTATTATAAATATATTTAAACTTAAAAACAAAAAAAGGGTTGCGTTTTATTTGGAAAACTAACCCCTTTAAATTAAGACAAGAAATAAGGTCTGCTTTTTGTAAAGCAACTTCATTTTTTAAATTTGACAAACATAATAAGTATGGAAAATTAACACCAGCCAATGCAGAGCCTTCTGTGTTAACCCAAAACCTGGTATTTATCTCTAATATTTTAAATTTTTTGTCTTTAAAATCATATCGACAATCTATATTTGCAATACCTGACCAATTTAAAGTGTAAATTAGGTTTTTAATTGTATGGATTAAATCCTTTTCTTCTACAAATTTAAATCCTATTTGAGGTAAAAATTTTCCATTAGAATTAAAGATATCCTTTTGGAAGGTATAGGCTATAATACTTCCATTTTTACAGAGTACGTTGCAACAAATATCATATCCATCAATAAAATTCTGTATTATAAAATCAGTATCTGATAAATTTCTTTTAAAAAAAGAAGAAAGGCTTTTAGAAGTCTCAATTTTTTTTATCAACTGTCCTCCACCATAACCTTTAACTGGTTTTACAATTACAGGAAAGCTTAAATCAAAATCGTTATCAGGTAAACTACCTGAACTAACCACATAACTTTTAGGGGAAGGTAATTTGTGCTTTTTTAGATGTTTGAATAGAAGCCCTTTATCTCCTGCTACTATAAAATCGTTCAAAGTAGGCAACAAGCATAATTTACTACTAGATTTAAATACGTCAATATTTTCTATTATTTTTTTAATTCCCGTTTCAAATATGGGAACTATTACATCAATATTATTTTGTTCAACTACATAATGTATATAATTAACCCATTCAATATCACTGCTTACTTTGGAATGATATATGTATTTTTGGACATATCTAGAAAAACGCATTTCACTTAACTTTTTGGTAGATAAAACAAAAATTTTAACCTCGCGCTCTTGGGCTAAACAATTAACAATAAAGCGCAAAAGATGGCTTTCGCCATCAGGAATTAGAACAGATATATTAGCCTTTTTATTTTTCATCTATTTTTTTTCCAAAGAAGAAAGACAATACAAGAAAGGGAAATTTACGCCAGCAATAGATGAAGCATCTGTACTCAACCAAAATCTTGTATTAATTTCAATAACCTTAAACACCTTTTCGTTTTCATCATACCTCCAATCAATATTAACAACCCCAGACCAGTTTAAACTTTTCATGAGTGTTTTTGTACTCTCAATTAATTCTTCATTTTCTATAAAATCAAAACTTATTCGAGGTGTTAATATTCCATCTCTATAAACAGTTCCTTTTTGAATTGAAAAAGCAATTAAATCCCCTTCTTTACATAATGCGTTACAACAAAAATCGCAACCTTGAATAAACCCCTGAACTATAGTATCACATTTATATTGATTGGTTTTATAATAACTCAAAACCTGCTCTTTATTTTTAACTATTTCGACACCAACTCCACCACCACCACCACCACCATCATCTTCTGCAGGTTTAATTATAACTGGAAAGCTAAAGTCTTCCAAATTCACCAAACTATTTGGTTTTACAATTAAAGTATTAGGACATGGAATTTGATTTTCCTTTAAATGCAAGTACAATAACCCTTTATTTCTCGCGGAATTAAGACTCTCTATATCTGGCAATTCACAGAGCTTATTAGGTTCTTTTATTTTTTCTATATTTTCAACAATAGTTTTAATCCCCATTTCATAAATAGGCAAAATAAGATCTATATTATTCTTATCTACTTCAAAATTAATATGATTTATTCATTCGTCTTAATTAGTTACTGGGTAGTAAATAAAATTTTCAATTAGTCTAGAATATTTCATGTGATTATTCTTAACAGAAGACATCACATATATCTTAACATTTTTTATGAGAGAAAAACAATTAACCACATACATTATTACGTGAATTTCTCCATCTGGAATTAATATTGAAATTTGTTTTGTCTTATTATTTTTCATTTAAATAAATATTTATTAAATAAAATTTAAAACATTTATTAATTCCTCATGCATTATATCCGTATAATCCAAATGTGTTACCATTCTTAATTTCCTATCTCCCATACTAATAATATGAATGTTTTTTTTAGCTAGTTGCTGCAAAAAATGGTTTTCATTTACATCTTCATTCAATTCAAAAATAACAATATTAGTCTCAACAGGTTCAACCGATTCAATAATTGCTAATTTAGTGAGTTCCTCGCTTATTTCTTTTGCTTTTTTATAATCTTCATTTAATCTTTCAATATTATTATCTAAAGCATATAATCCTGCTGCTGCTAAATATCCTGCTTGGCGCATGTTACCTCCAAATATCTTCCTAATTCTAATGGCATCTTTCATAATTTCTGAATCTCCAACTAAAACCGAGCCTATTGGGCAACCGAGCCCCTTACTTAAACATACAGCAATGGTATCAAAAACTTCACCATATTGTTTGGCTGTTTCATTTTTCGCCACTAATGCATTCCATATACGAGCACCATCTAAATGATACCCTAGTTTGTTATCATCACAAACTTTTCTAATATTCAAAATCTCATCAAAATCCCAACATGCACCACCTCCTTTGTTTGTAGTGTTTTCTATTTCAACTAAACTCGATTGACTATAATAATAGGCATTCGGGTTTATGGCCTCTAAAACTTGTTCTGCATTAAACATGCCTCTGTTACCATCAATCAATTTACAAGATACACCACTATTAAAAGAAGCACCACCAGACTCATAATTATAAATATGGGCGTATTTATCACAAATAACTTGATCTCCTGGGTTAGTATGTAGCTTTAAAGCGGTTTGGTTCGCCATGGTACCACTAGGAAAAAACAAAGCTTCTTCTTTCCCAAACATCAAAGCAATACGAGTTTCTAATTCATTAACAGTAGGGTCCTCCCTAAAAACATCATCGCCAACTTGGGCTTGCGTCATGGCATTCAACATACCTTTTGTTGGTTTGGTAACGGTATCGCTTCTTAGGTCTATGTTCATAAAATGAATTTATTGATAAAACTATAAAATATATTGTGACGAGTATAGTTTAACATTAAAATTATTTCATATATAATTTAGAATTAAGGATAAATACAAGGCTTGGCTAGCCTTTATCATAACACATAATATTATAATGCATTTTAACCGGTAAAATATAAAACTCAACTATTAACCGATTTAATGTATGTATTAATCGAAATATTTTCTTACTTAGCATTTACTTGATTAACTTTACAGAGTTATTAATCAAAATAATTAATTATGAAAAAAAATATTTTAGGAATTATTGGAATTTGCTTCCTGTTTCTCTCATGCGAAAATGAACTATTAGAAATACAAGAAGAACAAGGACTTTCTTTATCTTCTTCTTCATTATCAAGTAAGTCAAATTCACAAAGTGATTGTGTTCCTGATTTGGAAGCTTTAGAATTAAGCTTACCAGATGTTGTAACAGGAACTGTAACTGCAAAACCTGGAGTTGACTCTTACTTTACTCTAGATATTTTAGACACAGATTTAGCTGGTACTGATATTGCAGCTTGGTGTGTTGATCAAGACTTAAGTTTATATGAAGGAGATAGTCCGGAATTCATTGTTTACTCAACTTATGAAGAACTTCCCGAAGGAGAATTTGAGTTTCCAGAAAACTTTGATTTAGTTAACTGGGTTATAAACCAAGATTATATTGGTAAAGCAAGCACTAGTGGAGGCAATTATACTTTCGCACATATACAATATGCGATATGGTTACTAGTTGATGATTCTGTATGTATTGAATGTACTGCTTTGTCTGAATCTGGCGCTGACAGTTGGACTAGTAATGCAGCAGTTAATATTGCAATGGCTCAAGAAATCGCTGCCGCTGCAATAGCTAATGGAGAAGGATTTGTTCCAGGATGTGGACAAAAAGTAGGTGTAATATTAAATCCTGCAGGAAAGCAAGCAATTATGATTGTAGTAGATGTTCCTGAAAAAGAAGAAGAATGTAAGCCATGTGAAGGAAAAGTTACCGAACTAGAATTGCAATACAATGGTGATGTACAGGCAGATATTATAGTTAAAACAAAAGGAAAAGGCAAGAACAAAGTAGGTGATGATGTATTTATAGGCACAGTAAATCCTGGTGAAACATTTAGTTTTGTTGGAAAAGACGATAAAGGAACATTAGGTACAGAAATTTCCATTTATGTTAATGGCAGTTTAGACCAAAAAATCCATACCAGTTGTTCAGTACCAATTGGTCCTGGTGCCATTTTTGGAGATTATACGGTTATAAGCGGAAAGAGCCGTGAAGGTGGAGAATTATGTGATACAAACTACAGTGAAGAAGAGGAAGATGATAATTGCGATTGCGATGGTAAATTAACCGAATTAGATTTAGCATATTCTGGAGATGGAGCTACAATTATTGTAGAAACAAAAGGTAAATCTGGTTCAGAGATTTTTAATGAATATGTAGATAATGGTGGAACAATAGAACTTGTTGGAAACGATAAGAAAGGTACTTTAGGTACAGAAATCAAAATATACATTAATGGATCTGAATCTGTAAAAATCCATACCAGTTGCTCTGATCCTAATGTAGTACCTGGCTATAAAGTTGGAGATTTTGAAGTAATTCGTGGTGCCAGTAGAAATAATGGCGAATTATGTCCTGTTGATGTTCCTCCAAATACAGGTGGACACTAATACTGTGATGAGAAAATTGAAATTATGAGTCTTCCTAAAATAGGCTGACAGTTTTAAAAATTAAAAAAATCCAGAGAAGCTATCTTCTCTGGATTTTTTTATGTTTTTTTTATTTAAAGAAATACTTGGTTATCTAGCTTTCTAAACAGTTATCAATATAGTTAGCGGCTAAACACTATAGCATTTAAGTTGTTAATAATAACATAGTTAAAGACACTAAAAGCACTCTAATTATAATATTTAAATACCCCATAAAATATCATTAAAATTAATTTTCATCTAAAATATTAAACCATACTTTTGTTTAAAATAAAATCAACTATGATAACATCAGATCAAATAAAAGATCTTAATACCCGCCTCGATAAACTTAGGCACTATCTTTGACATAGACGCCAAACTTATAGAAATACAAAACGAAGAAGAACAAACCTTCGACCCTAATTTCTGGAACGATTCCAAAGCAGCAGAAATTATAATGAAATCACTTCGTGTCAAAAAAAAATGGGTAGAAGATTATAATACTGCAAAAACACGTATTGAAGACCTTGAGGTTTTATATGAATTCTACAAAGAAGATGAAGTTACTGCTGAAGAAGTAGAACAACACTACAATAAACTAACCACGCTTCTAGAAGACATCGAATTCAAGAACATGCTTTCAGAAGAAGGCGATAGCCTAAGTGCCGTGCTTCAAATTACAGCTGGAGCTGGTGGTACCGAAAGTTGCGATTGGGCAAGTATGCTTATGCGCATGTATTTAATGTATGCCGAAAAAAGCGGATTTAAAGTTAAAGAGCTCAACTTTCAGGAAGGTGATGTTGCAGGAATAAAAACCGTGACATTAGAGATTGAAGGCGATTTTGCTTTTGGTTGGCTAAAAGGCGAAAATGGTGTGCATCGTTTGGTGCGTATCTCCCCTTTCGACAGCAATGCTAAACGACATACTAGTTTTGCTTCAGTTTATGTATATCCGCTTGTTGATGATACTATTGAGATTGACATCAACCCAGCAGATATTGATATTACTACAGCACGTTCAAGTGGTGCTGGTGGCCAAAATGTAAATAAAGTTGAAACAAAAGTACAGTTAACCCACAAACCAACTGGAATTCAAATTTCATGTTCTGAAACCCGTTCGCAACACGATAATAGGTCGAGAGCTATGCAAATGCTTAAGTCTCAATTATATGAAATTGAACTTCAAAAACAATTGGCGCAACGTGAGGATATTGAAGCTGGTAAAATGAAAATTGAATGGGGAAGTCAAATTCGTAATTATGTGATGCACCCTTATAAACTCGTGAAAGATGTAAGAACAGCACATGAAACGGGTAACGTTGATGCGGTTATGGATGGCAATATTGACGAATTCCTAAAATCATATTTAATGATGATGGGACAAAAAGTAGAAGATGATTCATCATTATAAATATATTGGAAAAAGGAGTCAAGATGATAAAAAATAATATTAATCAAAGTCCCTCCTTTCGAGGAAAATATGGAGGCTTATGAATAAAATAGACACGATTATATTCGACCTCGGCGGTGTTTTAATAGACTGGAACCCTGAATACGTCTTTTTAAATGAATTTAATGGCGACCGCAAAAAAATGCAATGGTTTTTTGATAACATTTGCACTAGTGATTGGAATGAAAACCAAGATGCTGGTTACCCAATTGCCCAAGCTACAGAAGATTTAGTTAAAGCGTTTCCTAAGCATGAAAAACACATTAGATTGTTTTATGGTGATTGGGAACGTATGCTCGGTGGCTCTATAAAAGGTACTGTTAATATTCTTGATAAATTAATAAAATCAAAGCAATATAAAGTAGTCGCTTTAACCAATTGGAGCAGCGAAACCTTTCCCATTGCCCAAGCACGTTTTGAATTTTTGCAGTGGTTTGACGGGATTATTGTTTCTGGTGAAGAAAAAACCAGAAAACCTTTTAAAGATATATTTGATATCACTATGAATCGATTCAACATAACTCCTGAAAACTCTATATTCATAGATGATAATTTAAGAAATATTGAAGCTGCCAATAATTTAGGAATTAATGGCATTCAATTTGAATCTCCAGAAGAACTCATTAAGCACTTAAAAAACTATAATATCCATTTATAATGATTAAAATATACCATAATAACCGTTGTAGTAAATCGCGTTGCGGATTGGAAATTCTCGAAAAATCAGGAAAAGAATTTGAAGTCGTTAAGTATCTTGACAATATCCTTTCAGCTAAAGAGCTAAAAGACATCATTAAATTGCTAGGTATAAAGCCTATTCAATTGGTAAGAAAAAATGAAGCTATTTGGAAAGACAATTATAAAAACAAGGATTTAAGTGATGCTGACATTATAAAGGCCATGGTTGAAAACCCAAAACTTATAGAACGCCCAATAATAATTAACGGGAATAAGGCTGTTATAGGAAGGCCACCTGAGTTAATACTTGATATTATTTAACCTTTACCCCTGCCAATTAACAGAACTTTAACCATTTCTGATCAAACCATACTATAAATTTGCAGTCTAACCATCAAAAACTTTTAATGGCTAAATCTTTAGTATTAATAATCACTTTTTGCATTTTCACTGTATTTGGTTTTGCTCAAAGACCAGAACAAAAAGAAGTTACTGTTTCAGGGCATATTATTGATAAAGAAACTCAACAGCCTTTAGAATATGCTACCATAGCCTTTTTTAATAAACGTCAAAATAAAATTGTTACCGGAGGAATAACCGATGCTAAAGGTAACTTCAACATATCCATTCAAACTGGGGTGTATGATATTACTATTGAATATATTTCTTTTAAAACCATAACCATTCCTAATAGAAAATTATCTAAATCTGAAGATATAGGTCGTTTTTCTCTTGAAATAGATACAGAATCGTTAGATGAAATAGAAATTATTGCTGAACGTACTACAGTTGAAATTCGCCTTGACAAAAAGATATATAATGTAGGCAAAGATTTAACGGTTAGCGGCGGCACTGTTAGCGATGTTCTAGACAATGTACCATCGGTTTCTGTAGATGCTGAAGGCAATGTGGCCTTAAGAGGTAATGATAATGTTCGCATTCTCATCAATGGAAAACCTTCTGGTTTAGTTGGTCTCAACTCTTCAGATGCATTACGACAATTACCTGCGGATGCCATTGAGAAAGTTGAAGTTGTTACCTCGCCGTCAGCAAGGTATGAAGCTGAAGGAACAGCTGGAATCCTAAACATCATTTTACGCAGAAGTAAATTACAAGGGCTTAATGGGTCTATAACTGGAAATGTTGGTCATCCTGATGCAGCTGGTATTTCTGGAAACATTAATTATAGATCAGGCGACCTTAATTTTTTTAACACCTCCTCTTATGGTTATAGGGAAAGTATAGGACGCTGGTACAATCAGGTAAAATATTTTGATATTAACACTCCCGATTTGGATGAAAAAAGGGATTGGACAGACACCAGAAAAGGGCTTACAACAAACGTTGGTTTAGAATGGTACATCAATAAAACCGCCTCGCTCACCTCTGCCCTTGTGTACAGAAATAGTGATAATGAAAACAATTCCGTTAATAACCTTATTCAGTTAGATAAAATAACAGGGGCCACAAGCCAAAATATTAGATTAGATCCAGAAAAAGAAGATAATAAAACAATTCAGTATTCATTAAATTTTACAAAAGACTTTAAAAAGAGTAATCATAAGTTGACCTTCGATTTTCAATATGAAACATCAAATCAAGATCAAAATTCATTAATTAATGTTAATGGCATGGATACGGATATTGTTAACACTTCAGAAGAGCAAACAGATATTTTATTGCAGTCAGATTACGTTTTGCCTATTGGAGACATGAGCCAAATTGAAATTGGATATCGTGGCAATTTTAAGGATACAACTACAGACTATGAAGTTTTATTACTTAATGATAATTCAAATGAATTTGAATTAAACACTAACCTTTCTAATGTTCTTAATTTCAGGCAGTACATAACTGCCGCTTATATGCAATTTGGTAGTAAAATTTACAAGTTTTCATATTTGCTTGGATTACGAATGGAAAATACACGTACCACTTTAGACCAACCAACAAGTGGCGATTTTAAAAAGAAAAGCTTAACAGGTTTATTTCCAACAGTAAATTTAAACTATGAAATAAGTGATGATGAAAGTATCATGTTTGGTTTTAACCGAAGATTGCGACGACCACGAGGGTTTATGCTAAATCCTTTTCCTTCTAGATCAAGTTTAACCAATGTATTCCAAGGTAATCCAGACTTAGACCCTACTTACAGTAGTAAATATGAATTAGGTTATTTGAATAGATTTGGAAAATTCACTTTAAGTTCTGCTGTATATTATGAACATTCCGATAATGTTATGACATTTGTAAGCAGAAAAACTGGAGAAACGGTAACCATTGACGGCGAAAACTTTCCGGTTGTTGAAAGAGGCCCAGTAAACTTAGCTACCGATAATCGATACGGATTTGAATTTAACCTAAATTATAGTCCAAACAAAAAATGGCGTGTTAATACAGATTTCAATTTATTTAAGCTAGAAAGAGCTGGTAGTTTTGAAGGCATTGACTTAACTTCAAATAATTTAACATGGTCTGCCCGTTTTACCAATAAGCTAACATTGCCCTACGCGATTGATTGGCAAACAAACATGAATTATAGAGGCCCTAGTAAAGATGCTCAAAATAACAGAAAAGGAAGAGGCTCTATAAGTACTGCGTTTAGCAAAGATCTGTTTAAAGAAAAAGCTTCTATAGCCTTTAACATCAGAGATGTATTTAATAGCAGAGTATACAGAAATCATATTACCGCAGATACGTTTACAAGTGATCAAGAAGTTCAGTTTAGAGGTGGACGCACTTTTACCTTATCTTTTACGTACAGATTCAATCAAAAGAAAAAACGCGAGCGCGAAGGTGGATTTAACGGCGGTGATGTTGAAATGTAACAGCCTTATATAAAACAAAAAAGGAAGCTAATCTGATATTAGCTTCCTTTTTTTATAAGTTAAATTATGCTTTTAAGCTTGACGCTTCGCTTTCTTTTCTTCTCTAATTTCTTTTAATCTTTCAATTAAAGAACCACCGATCCAATAAGGGATTACAAAGGTTAACAAAAATATCATTAACCAAAATCCAATTGTTAAAATGGTTAAGAATGCTAAAAAGCCTAAATATTGATCAAAATCAAACATAATTGTAAGTGTCTTTTAAAAAATCTTATGCAAAGATAATGCAAAGGTTGGTGTTATACAATATCAAATTAAAATTTAATAAACAATTTTATAAAATTGATTCCTCCCTTTAATGAAGGTCCTTAAAAGTTTGGTACCTCATCACCTAATCTAATTGTTGCTATTTTATTTTATAGTTTAATTAATAAATCTCATAATATAAATTACATGAATGAGTATAAAGTTAATCGTTTCCACAAAAGCCACCTTTTTAATATGTTAAAAAATCTAATAAAAACTAACATATATCATAATAAAAAGCATACTAAAACAATTAACTTTGCAACTTAAAATTAAATAACAAACACGATGAGTTACAGAATAGAGAAAGATACCATGGGAGAGGTAAAAGTACCTGCCGATAAACTTTGGGGAGCGCAAACCGAACGCTCAAGAAACAACTTTAAAATTGGGCCTTCTGCGTCTATGCCTTTAGAAATAGTTTATGGTTTTGCATATTTAAAAAAAGCTGCTGCTTATACAAATTGTGAATTAGGAGTTTTAGTCAAAGAAAAACGTGATTTAATCGCTCAAGTTTGTGAAGAAATTTTAGCAGGTAAACATGATGACCAATTTCCGCTAGTCATCTGGCAAACGGGTTCTGGCACACAAAGTAATATGAATGTTAATGAGGTTGTTGCCAACAGAGCACAACAATTAGCTGGAAAAGTTATAGGCGAAGGCGAAAAAACGATTCAGCCTAATGATGATGTTAATAAATCGCAATCTTCAAACGACACCTTTCCTACAGGCATGCATATTGCGGCTTATAAAAAAGTGGTAGAAACTACTATTCCTGGTGTTAAGCAGTTACGTGAAACGTTGAAGAAAAAATCGGAAGCCTTTAAAAATGTAGTTAAAATTGGTAGAACACATTTAATGGATGCCACACCTTTAACGCTTGGTCAAGAACTTTCTGGTTACGTTGCTCAATTAGACCATGGTATAAAAGCCTTAGAAAACACCTTACCTCATTTAAGTGAATTAGCTTTAGGCGGAACGGCTGTAGGGACTGGTCTTAACACACCAAAAGGCTACAGTAAACGCGTTGCTGAATATATTGCAGAATTTACAGGATTACCTTTTGTAACTGCACCAAATAAGTTTGAAGCTCTTGCGGCTCATGATGCATTAGTAGAAACACATGGCGCTTTAAAACAATTGGCAGTCTCTTTAAATAAAATTGCTAATGACGTTAGAATGATGGCTTCTGGTCCACGTTCAGGTATTGGAGAAATCATTATCCCTGCTAACGAACCTGGAAGTTCTATTATGCCGGGAAAAGTAAACCCAACACAATGCGAAGCATTAACTATGGTTTGTGCACAGGTTATAGGTAACGATGTAGCAATTGCTGTAGGTGGTATGCAAGGACACTATGAATTAAATGTTTTTAAACCTGTAATGGCTGCTAATGTTTTGCAATCTGCACAGTTAATTGGTGATGCTTGTGTGAGTTTTGAAGAACATTGTGCCGTTGGTATTGAACCAAATCATGAAGTGATTACAAAATTATTAAACAATTCTTTAATGCTTGTAACGGCTTTAAATACTAAAATCGGCTATTATAAGTCTGCTGAAATTGCAAATACAGCACATAAAAATGGGACAACTTTAAAAGAAGAAGCTATTAATTTAGGTTACGTAACTGCTGAAGATTATGATGCTTGGGTAAAACCAGAAGATATGGTTGGAAGCCTTAAATAAAATCCTTAAAAGATAATTAAATAAAAAGACAGGTAAAATAAATTTGCCTGTCTTTTTGGTTGGTTAGCTATCAATCCTTTGTAAATTACAATCCAAAAGGAAATGTAGACAAATATAAAACGAAGAAATCTTATATAAAATAACATTTGTTAAGTTCGTGAAAAAAGAGGATCCCTGAAATAATTCCAAACCTAAAAACCAAAGATTTATATTTTCCAAGTCTTGGGTTTTTAGGTTATTGTTTTTAATTTAGTTACAAATGGTATTATATAGTTCCCTTTCCTTATATTGCTTCATTTCTTTTATTTTTTTTTCTAATCCTACTTAATTGAACCGGTGTAATACCAAGATAAGAAGCAATATGATACTGAGAAATCATGTCATCTATATTAGGGATTAGCTTTTTTAATTCTAAATAACGATCTGAAGCATTCAATGAAATTAAATCTACCAAGCGCTTCTCATAATTAAAATACACCTTTTCTAAAATTTTAATATGCAAATTTTTAAGCGAAGGATTATCTTTACATAATTTCATTAATTCAGAATAATCAATTTCATAAATCTTGCAATCAGAAAGTGTTTCAAAAACAAATAAAGATGGTTTTTTTTTAATTAAAGCCGTTAAGGAAGCTAAAAAACTTGATGGCAAATAAAAACTTTTATTGAATTCTTTTCCTGATTCGGTGCTTAAATAGCAACGTATAATCCCAGAAACAAGCAAATAAATTTTTGAAGGAACCTCTTCATAATTTATTATTTTAGTTCCTGCAGGAATTCTTTTAAATTCTGTGATTTTCACAAGTTCAGAAAAAGTTTCTTCAGAAATATTTTCAATAGAATTTAAAAAATCAAAATTTCTCTTCATTATAATTTATTTTAAGCTTTTTTAAATACATGGGTTACTGAATTCTAGTTGTATCAAAAACGGGTACTGAAACATCTGTTTGCTTTATTAATAATGGAATTTCAGTGCATCCTAAAATTACACCTTCTGCACCATCATCAATTAATTTATCCATAATTTGCAAATAAATTTGTTTAGATGCATTTTTTAACATGCCTTTTGATTATTCCATGTAAATTGTAAATTATTTCATGAATTATATTTCTATCATCTAATTTATTCTATCTGTTTCCTTTTTTCAGATTTGTAATTTCAGCAAAATAAAACGAGTTTATAATTACCTTCCATGAATGATTTTCTTCAAAATCTTCACTTTACAATCTATTCAAACTTAATAATACATTTTTGTTGATTGAAGCGTAATTTCACCAATTAATCCTATAGTTTCCATTGTTTCTAACTTTTTGTGACTAAATTTATAGCTCTAATTCTTTTATCCATACTTATGATGTCTATATTAATCATTAATATAAAAGAACTGCTTCAAGTAAGAGCATCTCATGTTTTAAAAGTTTCTGGTAAGGACATGAAACACTTGCCAACTATTAAAAATGCTTTTCTTTTAATGGACAATGATACTATTATTGATTATGGCAGTATGGATAATTGTAAAAACATTACTGCTGATAAAACTATTGATGCTAAAGGAAAACTAGTATTGCCAACATGGTGCGACTCCCATACGCATATCGTTTATGCGGGTAATAGAGAACAGGAATTTGTTGATAGAATTAATGGATTAAGTTATGTTGAAATTGCTAACCGTGGCGGCGGTATTTTAAATTCTGCCAAAACACTTCAAAACACCTCTGAAGAAGATTTATATAGCCAATCTATTCAGCGTGTTAAAAATGTTATAAAACTTGGAACTGGTGCGCTTGAAATAAAATCAGGTTATGGGCTTACAGTTGAATCTGAACTTAAAATGCTTCGCGTTATAAAACGTATTAAAGAAAACTTTCCGATAGAAATTAAAGCCACATTTCTTGGTGCACATGCGTTTCCTGAATCATTTAAAAATAATAAAAAAGGGTATATCGATTTAATCATCAATCAAATGCTTCCTAAAATTGCTAATGA
Organism: Algibacter agarivorans; assembly: GCF_039543245.1. Classification (NCBI taxonomy): domain Bacteria; kingdom Pseudomonadati; phylum Bacteroidota; class Flavobacteriia; order Flavobacteriales; family Flavobacteriaceae; genus Algibacter; species Algibacter agarivorans. The sequence goes on along the minus strand of NZ_BAABJJ010000007.1, from coordinate 10,244 downwards.
AAATTTGGCTGATTTTATGGATGTATTTTGTGAAAAAGGGTATTTTTCGATTGAGGATACCGATACTCTTCTTTCCGCAGGAAAAAAACACGGATTGGTTCCTAAAATACACGTCAATCAATTTAATGCTTTTGGAGGTGTTGCGCTCGGCGTAAAACATAGGGCATTATCTGTAGATCATTTAGAGGAATTAGAACTTGAAGATATTGAAGTTTTAAAAGAAAGCGACACCATGCCTCTGTCACTCCCCTCCTGTTCATACTTTTTAGGTATACCTTATACACCCGCAAGACAACTTATTGATGCTGGTCTGCCGCTTGCTTTAGCCACCGATTATAATCCAGGATCTGCACCTAGTGGAAATATGAATTTTGTAGTAAGTACCGCTTGTATTAAAATGAAAATGACTCCAGAAGAAGCTATAAACGCAGCCACTATCAATGGAGCCTATGCTATGGGTATTTCAAATGAGTATGGCAGTATCAGTAAAGGAAAAAAAGCAAATATCATTATTACAAAACCTGTTCCTAGTTACAATTATTTGCCTTATGCTTTTGGCGAAAATAATATTGAAACGGTTATTATAAAAGGTAGAATAACAGCATAAAAAAACCTCAAACTTAAAAAGTATGAGGTTTTAATTTTGAGAGGTTTTTATAAATCTACTTTAAAGTAAACTCAGAACTTGACACTAAGTCTTTTTCGTTAAAAACGTTTACAACGTAACGTCCTTTTTCAAAGTCACCTTGTCCTTTAGACGTAACAAACTCACAAATATTAAGGCTTGCATTTTCATAATTAAACTTACTAATAATGCTGTAGTTTAGTGTTTTTTCATCAAATGTAACTTGTTCATTTAAACCTAAAATATTGTTTTTAGGATCAATAACTTGAACATACAATTCTTCGTCACCAGCTTGAACTAAAGCATTTTTAGCAACTGTAAAACAAACTCTAATTTTGTCTGTTCTGCTAGCTCTTTCAGTTGGTATTAATTTACCAGAAGTTCTTTCTATAACTCCAAAACCTTTTAAGCCAACGGTGTTTAAAATAGCAGCATTCTCGACAACTTCTGCCAAAGCATTGTTTTGTACTAATAATGAATCTGTAAATATGGTGCGCTCTTCTAAACGTACACGAGTACTATCTAAAGATGTTGCTAAATATGAATTCTCTACTCTTAATGAATCATTTTGAGCCAATAACACATCCATTTCTTTTTGCAATGATTGGTATTTTCTCTTATATCTCCATAAACTTTTTACATTAGTTTCAGATATTTTCAAAGAGTCAATTAATCCTTGAATACGCCCTCTAGCTTCAACTAAATTTGCATTCGACACTTCATTTTCACCAATAGCATCATCATATTGCTTTGCCATGGCGTTTAAATCGTTCATTACTAATTGCTTTTCCTCAGTTAATTCATTCTGAACTTTTTTACTACTATTGTACAAATTCATAGTGTAAAAACCTGTAGCAAGAAATAGAACTAGCGCAATACCTAATCCTACTTTTAGTCCTGTGTTACTTTTGTTGTCTTCCATAATTACTTGTTTTAATTTTTGTTAAAGTTAATGTAATTTTGTTATAATTTTAATAGCTTGTTTTAATGCCATAAACAAATAATGACGTATTTTTAATATTCAAAATTTATTTATTTTATGGATAAACTCGTTTTATTTAACAATACTACTCGTAATAAATTATTAAACAAACGCTCTGGTGAATCCAAATTTGGTCAACACGTTAAAATATTACCCCGCATTTCTAACATATACGAACAACTTGAAAGTTTAGATGTTACACATGTTATTTTAGGTCTACCAGAAGATATCGGGGTGTTTGCCAATCATGGAAAAATGGGGACTTCAAAGGCTTGGTATGCCACCCTTAAAGTTTTGTTAAACATTCAAAGCAATGAATTTACTAGTGCTAACAAGGTTTTGATTTTAGGACAACTAGATTTTACATCTGAATTACTTGCAGTTTCAAAATTAAATCCAGCCAAAAAAAAAGATATTTTAAAAGCAAGAAAACTTGTTGATACTATTGACGCATCCGTTACAAACATCATACATCAAATTGTATTGGCAGGAAAAAAGCCTATTATCATAGGTGGCGGACATAACAATGCTTATGGAAATATTAAAGGGGCAAGTTTAGCCTTAAACAAAGGCATTAATGTGATTAATTTTGATGCGCATTCAGATTTTAGAGATGAAGAAGGCCGCCATAGTGGCAATGGATTTAAGTACGCTTTCGCGGAAGGATTTTTGGCCAATTACTTTATTTTTGGTTTGCATGAAAATTATACCTCTGATAAAATTATCAAAATACTTAATATCTCAAAATCCATTAAGTATAATACATTTGAAGCTATAGAGGTTAGAAATGAATTAAAATATAAAAAAGAACTAGAACGTGCTGCCACACATGTTGCTAAAAACCCTTTTGGTATTGAAATAGACTGCGATGCCATTGAAAACATGCCTAGTAGCGCTATGACTCCTAGTGGTTTTAGTGTAAACAGAACCCGAAATTTTGTAAATTATTTTGCAAAACATAATAACGCCTGTTATTTGCATATTTGCGAAGCTTCTCCAACTAAAAAGACAGCGAATAAGGTTGGTAAACTCATTACCTATTTAATTACGGATTTTATTAAAGCGCATAATGGTTGATATCATTTCTTTTGAAAAACTGTATGCTAAAGATTTCTATGACTTAAATACAGAATGGTTACGAACATTCTTTTTTGTTGAACCTTATGACGAAGACGTTTTAAGTAAGCCAGAACAATACATAATCAATAAAGGCGGACATCTATTTTTCGCTAAACTTAAAGATGACATAGTTGGTACAGTAGTACTAATGCCAATAGGTAATAAAGGACATTTTGAATTAACCAAAATGGCAGTTTCCCCAAAACATCGTGGGCAAAAAATTGATCAAAAACTGATTCAACATTGTATTAATTTTACCATGAGAAAAGACATACCCAAGCTCATCATTTATTCTAGCAGAAAATTAGAAAGCGCTATTTATATTTATAGAAAACATGGTTTTATTGAAATCCCTGTAGAACCTGATTGCCACTATAAACGTTGTGACATTAAGATGGAGTTGGTGGTTTAATCCCCAACTGCCTTTAAAGAATCAATCTGCTTTTGCAATCTTACAATTTCTTTAGTTTTTTTCTTGGCCTTAACTTGTTTCAGGAACTCATCATTAGAAATAACTTTTAAAGAAGGATCATTCCTAATTGTTGTGTTTAGGCAAAAATTGTAGTTAATCTATAAAGGAAGAATTCTACATTTTTGACCCCTCTAAATTGTGCTCTAAAGGCTTTTATTTGGGCATTAAAGAATTACTGGCTCTAAACCAAACCAATGGCAAAGTCCACTATAAGCTCCAATATCAGTATCTGAAAAATCAAAATCAGTTACAAAAGGCTATTAATTTTGGTCGTCAGGTAAGTCAGGTATCTTAACCGCTGTTCTCATGTTCCAAGGCTTTCCATTTAATTAAATTTTCAAAACTATCAATAAGATAAAAATGGATAGAAACCGTATGATACTTTAAAACATCTAAAGGTTCATAAAACGCCAATGCCTTGGTCAAAATCTAAACAGATAGGAGAGTCTCAAGTAATGTCTTTAATTTTTTCTCCATGTACTTAAATATGAACTTCATTAGTTCCCTATCAAACGTGTGATATTGTAAATACACGGGTTTTCCTTTTTGCAAAGGCGAAATAATAATGCTATGCGAGTTGACCTCACCATTATTTTAAGTAATGTAGTTCTTCTTTTTCTTTAGCAATTTCCGGGCTCCATCCTATGCCGTCAATATGAAATGTTTTTAATTTCGTTTCACTAAAACCAAGCTTTACCAAAGCATTTATTATAACGCTCGACTAGCATTCCACTTATGGGAATAAGTTCGCTTCTATATAAATTGACTGCTTTTAGTTTATCCATATTTCATATTCCCATGAAAGTGGGAAATTCATTTTTTTTTTCACGAACCCGCCTGCCGGACGGGCAGGTTCACGAATGATAACTTGAATCCTTTTTTACAGTATTAATCTCTATAGGTGGGTTCCTGCCTTCGCAGGAATTACAAAATCTATTCCAACAACTTATGTATAATTGCATATTGCAACAATACAATGGTTCTTGTGTCAACGATTTCCCCATTATTCAACATAGCAACAGCTTTTTCAAAAGGCATTTCCAACACCTCAATATCTTCTGCTTCACTTTCTAAACCACCACCATCATTAACTTTCATATCATCTGTATATTCTCCAATAAAAAAATGCATTTTTTCAGTCATAACACCTGGAGACGAATAGCCTTCATATACTTTTTTCACTGACTCTAACCTGTACCCTACTTCTTCTTCTGTCTCTCTTATGATACAAGCCTCAGGATTATCTTTATCTAACATTCCCGCTGCAATTTCGACTAATAACCCATCTTCATTATCATTCATATAAGTTGGCATCCTGAATTGCTTGGTTAAGATAATAGTTAGTTTTTCTCTGTTATATAACAAAATACCTGCACCATCACCTCTATCATAAACCTCACGCATTTGGTTAACCCAAGTGCCATTTTCCATTAAATAGTCGAAATTTAACTTTTTAAGAATATAATAGTTGTCTGAAAGCAAAGTGCTTTTTATATTTTTAAGTCTACTTGATTTTTGCATGTTTTTAAATTTCAGCGGTTACAATAATTTAGATTTGACTAGGTCTCGACCTTAGCCTGTTTTGAGCGCAGTCGAATGCTCGACCAAACAGCCATTTTAGGTTTTGCTTTCAAGATTTTTATAGCTTCTGTTTCTATATTTATTTGATTTACACTAGCGTCTAATTTTCGTTTAAAATAGGTGTCTGCAATAATTGCCACATTATCTATATAACGCACGACTTCCTGACGACAAATTTCAGAGAAATCCAATCCTTTCATATTCGCTCGCATTAATTATTGAAACATGTTAAACTTAGTTTGGTAGTCTTGTTTAAAATAGACTTCTGGATTTTTAAACCAGTCTTCTTCCAAATCAAAATCAGTAAATCGTAATGACACTGCAGACTGAATATTTCTAACATCACGAGAAGAAAAGAATGGAAATGCCTTTTGCATATCTTTATAAAGGTTTGCATAGAACAAATGCTGATTTGTTTTGAATTACTTTTCAATTTTATCATAAATATCATGTACACGCTCTTCTGTTGGCTTATCGCTGACGTTAAGAATTTTTTCCATATTTTTTTCCAACCCTTGGTCTTGCAAATAGCTATAGTTTTCTGGTCTTTGCATGTTTACAAAATCTGGCATGGTTTCATCAAGTTTACGCCACCAAATGTGATCTTGGTCTAAAAAATCATACTCTGTTCGTCCTGATAATCGGTTAAACCCTTAAATAGCATCCAAAAGAGAAGTTCTGTCTTTCTCTACCATGTGTGCCACATCATCCAAAGTAACATTTAATATCTTTTAGCGAACCTCTGGATCATCTTCTTGAGATAATTTAGATTTCATAGTATTAATATCTTTTCCCCAATTGATATCTACTTATTTAGTTTTCTCGTTTGAATTAGTCTCTAATAAGTCGAAAATCATCAGAAATAGTCTGTTTTATATTTTAAATTCAACAATTTTACAGACAAGCAATTTCGTTAAAAAATATGAATTTTCAATTTATATTACTCAATTTATTAGTATCAAAAGGTATTAAAACGTTACATCCGTTTTTTTAATATATTTTAGATTCCATATAAAAAATAGAATCTAACAATGATTTCATTTCGTTGCCAAATAAATAAATTGTAGTATATTTGGTTAGCTGTTAACCCAAACGTACTATTTTAATGATACTTAATCAACTTACTTCTATGATTTTAGCTATTCCTTTAATTAACCAGTCTCAGATTGTAATAGTGCTAACTGTAGTTGTTATATTTTTTGGTATTATATTGATTTTAGGTGTTAGAAAATCTTATAAGTTAAAAAAAGAGAATGAACGATTGGAAAAGATGAATACTTCAATATCTGATGACGAAGAAGATTATAAGGATTTTACCGAAGGACACATGTATGGTAATAAATAAAAACGCCCACTTTTCAGTGAGCGTTCTTGATAACTTATCTTACTAATTTCTTATACTTTATTCGTTTCGGCATCAAATCACCTCCAAGACGTTTCTTTTTGTTTTCTTCATAATCTGAAAAACTACCTTCAAAGAAATACACTTGACTATCCCCTTCAAAAGCCAAGATATGCGTACATATTCTATCTAAAAACCATCTATCGTGCGATATGACTACGGCACATCCAGCAAAGTTCTCTAAACCTTCTTCTAAAGCACGCAATGTATTTACATCAAGGTCGTTAGTAGGTTCATCTAAAAGCAATACATTACCTTCTTCTTTAAGTGTCATTGCCAAATGCAAACGGTTACGCTCTCCTCCAGAAAGCAATTTCACCTTTTTATTTTGTTCTCCACCAGAAAAGTTAAATCGACTTAAATAGGCTCGAGAATTTACTTCTTTACCTCCCATCATAACTAATTCCTGCTCATCACTAAAGTTTTGCCATATCGTTTTTTCTGAATCTATATTGGAATGTTTTTGATCAACATAAGCTAGTTTAGCGGTATCTCCGACTTTAAACTCACCATTGTCAGGAGTTTCTTCTCCCATTATCATTCTGAAAATAGTCGTTTTACCTGCTCCATTTGGACCAATTACGCCAACTATTCCAGCTTGTGGCAAGCTGAAATTTAAATCGTCATACAACAATTTATCATCATAGCCTTTACTAACACCAATGGCTTCAATAACATTAGTTCCTAAACGTGGTCCATTAGGTATGTATATTTCAAGTTTTTCATCAAGCTGTTTTTGATCTTGACTCATCAACTTATCATAATTATTTAAACGTGCCTTTTGTTTGGCCTGGCGTCCTTTCGCACCTTGGCGGACCCATTCCAACTCACGTTCTAAAGTTTTTTGACGCTTAGAGGCTGTTTTGCTTTCTTGCGCCATACGTTTCGATTTTTGATCTAACCATGATGAGTAATTCCCTTTCCACGGAATCCCTTCTCCTCTATCGAGTTCTAAAATCCAACCAGCTACATTATCTAAAAAGTATCTATCGTGTGTTACAGCAATTACAGTTCCTTTATATTGTGCTAAATGATGTTCTAACCAATGCACCGATTCAGCATCTAAATGGTTGGTAGGCTCATCTAATAATAACACATCTGGTTCTTGTAAAAGCAAACGACATAAAGCTACCCGGCGCTTTTCTCCTCCAGAAAGCACGCCTATTTTTTTATCTCCATCCGGAGTTCTTAAAGCATCCATGGCAATTTCTAGTTTCGTGTCTAGTTCCCAGGCTCCAGCAGCATCAATTTGGTCTTGAAGTTCTGCCTGACGATTCATCAATTTTTCCATTTTATCGGCATCAGAATACACTTCTTCTAAACCAAACTGGTCATTGATTTTATTGTACTCGTCAAGAATAGCTACAGTTTCAGCAGCACCTTCACGCACCACTTCCATTACGGTTTTATTATCATCAAGTTTTGGCTCTTGCTCCAAATAACCTACCGAATAATCCTGTAAAAAGGTAACATCGCCTTGAAAATTCTTATCAACGCCTGCAATAATTTTAAGTAATGTCGATTTTCCAGAACCATTAAGACCTAAAATTCCGATTTTGGCTCCGTAGAAAAAACTTAAATAAATATTTTTTAAAACAGGAGTGTTTGCTCCTTGAAATGTCTTGGTTAAACCAGACATTGAAAAAATCACTTTCTTATCATCACTCATTATACTCTTCCTTTTAATGCGTTAAAAACCCATGCTATAGCAAAAAAGCCTATACCCACAGTTGCAAAACCCCAACCGGCAACATCATCATATCTATATGCGCCCATTAAAATGAGTACAACTCCCATAATAATCATTAAAACTGTTGCCCAAGCTAGAACCGTATTTTTATTCATTGCCATAATCTCTTCTTTTTTTTGGTTGTTAGAGTAAAAGCAAATATCGTAAATTATAATTGAAATGCTTTGATGATTATTTATTAAAAAATATCATTTCTGGATTAAATCATTGTTAATAACACTTCACATTCATTCATGTATTATTTAGCCTTATTTTGTAATATTTTTAATTCGAAATATTAATTATATGATGCTTTTTTTGTAAATTGTTGTCAATCAACAAACTTATTGAATATGAAAACCAAATCATTTTTATTTACCGCTTTTTTTATGATTGTTATATCCTGTAACAATTCAAAGGAAAGAAAAGAAAAAACGTTTGTAGACGATACAAATAAAGAGGAGCTAACTCTAATTGGCACATGGGAACGCACAAGTTACTACAATTATATAGATAATGTAATTGTAGATAGTTTTGTAACAACACCATCTAATAGACACGTTAAAATGTTCTCTCCTAAAAAAGTGATGTGGTGTAGAAATGTTTCTGCAGACTCAACAGAATGGTTCGGTTATGGTTCTTATACTCTTAAAGATAGTTTGCTAACCGAAGTTTTGGAATTTGGGTCTAAAGCAATGAAATTTTATATTTCCAAAGAACCCACCTTTGTCTTTAAGTGTAATATTAAAAAGGACAGATACACTCAAATACAAATTGATGAAGAAGGGCATCCTATTTTTGCAGAGAATTATGATAGGATTGAATAATTGACCTTTTAAAAAAAGTGCTTCAAAGTATAACAGATTGATTTTCAACTTGAATGTATTCAAAATGTTATTTTAAGTTACGACAATTTTAAGTTGGTTTTATATGATATCAAAACCATTATATAAAACAAAAAAAAACACTGTTAATCGGATGATTAACAGTGTTTTTTCATGTCTCCTATTTCTAGGTTTGTCGGGGTGGCAGGATTCGAACCTGCGACCTCCGCGTCCCAAACGCGGCGCGATAACCGGGCTACGCTACACCCCGAATTGGTTATCTAAATTTCTTAAGGAAATTTGCGGAGAGACGGGGATTCGAACCCCGGGTACCCTTTTGGGGTACGACGATTTAGCAAACCGTTCCTTTCGGCCACTCAGGCACCTCTCCAGTAATTTTGTATGAACAACACATTTATATTTAAATGCGGATGCAAATGTAGCTTTTCATCTTAAAGAACACAAGTATTTTTTTTGATTTTTTTTGATTTTATTCTGGGTATTCAATTCTTAAATGATAAATATTTGCAAGCTTGTGTTTTAGCACTTTTTTTATAGATTGAATTTCTTTAAAAGTAATATTTGCGTTTAAAAATTGCCCTTCTTCTATTTGCTTATTAATTATGTTTTCGACAAAAGCTTCAATTTTTGTAGAAGTAGGCTCCTTTAAACTTTTAGAAGCAGCCTCTATGCTATCGCACATCATTAAAATTGCAGTTTCTTTGCTAAATGGTTTCGGTCCTGGGTAGCTAAAATCCAACTTGTCAACTTCAGTTTCTGGGTAATCCTTTTTTTCTTGCATGTAAAAATAATAAACCACACTTGTACCATGGTGTGTTCTAATAAAATCTATAACTCTATCTGGTAAATTGTTTTTTCTGGCTATCTCTATACCGTTAATGACATGGTCCGTAATTATTCTTGCACTTTCTTTTGAAGACAATTCATCATGCGGATTAATACCTGTAGATTGATTCTCTGTATAATACGTTGGACTTTTCATTTTACCAATATCATGATATAAAGCACCTACCCTAACTAACATAGCGTTTGCTCCTATTTCATTAGCTGATGCTTCAGCAAGATTCGCTACATTTAAAGAATGGTGAAATGTTCCAGGGGCCTTATTTGATAATTCCTTAAGCAGTTTAGAGTTCGTATCCGACAATTCTAAAAGTGAAACATCTGAAACTAATCCAAAAAGTTTTTCGTAAGCATAAATTAAAGGCTGGACAAACAAAGTAGCTAACCCACATAAAACAAACCATATAAATGTTTCCCATTTAAGGGTTTCCACACTACCCTCGTGAATAACAAAAAATGCAAAATAGGCAATGATGTAAATAAGTGTTATTTGCCCTACTGATATAAATAAATTGGCACGTTTGTATAACTCGGACACCGTTAATATGGTTACAATTCCCGCAATAATTTGAAGAAACCAATCCTGTCCTAAATAAATTTTGGACACACTAAATCTAACCATTTTACTGATTTATTTCATTGCTTT
>NZ_BAABJJ010000006.1:0-25080 GCF_039543245.1 Algibacter agarivorans | reverse complement strand
CTGAGGACATAAAAATTTTTGGCTCAAAGTTCAACCAATTTTAAATACTCCACAACTTTTTGTGTTGAGCCCAATTTCTTGTGATAAATCAAGTTGATCTAAAATTGAGGTGCTATTTCTGTAACTATCTTTGTAAACTGTAAAGCTTTCAGAGATTGCCTTATCTGCTTTGCGTGAAAAGGATAACCTGATTTTACCATTTACATTTGTAGTTCCAGAGGCCAGCAAATTAGAGCAATAAATAGCATTATTACAAACTTCAATTAGGGCTCCTGCTATGGGTTCTTGTGAATTAGCGTCTAATACCAAAATATTTAATTCAATACTTTGGTTGTCAGAATCATCAGAAGAACATGCTGTAAATACATATAATAAAGCAGAGAGCAGAAAGAATATATAATAGTATCGTAAAGATTTCATTAAGTCTAGAACCAAAAATTATTCATTATTTTTAAGGCTATTTAATAAGATTTTCATCAATGCTTTCGGGTATTCCTTGAGGGAATCTTGCGAATTTGTGTAACTCATGCCAGTCTACATCGTCTGGAATTTTCATTCTATAAACTCCTCTTGCATGGATTGAGGCGCTCGAAACTAAATTAATTGGCACCGTGAACACCATAAAATACCCATGACCTAGTGAAGCCAAGTTTAATAAGCCGGCCCAATTATTTAGTGCTTTTTGGTTGTTAGCAGATAGAGATACCAATACTTGTGCTTGTTTAATGTCATTTTGACTAATTGTTATTATTTCTTTATTATCTACTTGTAAAAGTTTTACATAGTTGTTTTCAACTTCAATAATTTCACCTATCACACGAGATTGACTTTTTTTAAGTTTATATTCTAAATAAAGACCATTTACATGGTTTTTAAAGTCCTTGGGGGCGCTTAGATATTTTGGAGTGCTACAGCTCCACATAAACGTTATAGATGTAACTATAATAAGAAGTTTTTTCATCCTATTGAAGGTTTATATATTTTGAATTCCAAAAAACCTCTTCCATTTCATCTTCAACTATTTTGTATTCTAGGGCTAGACTGGTCCAAACTTCTTTATCGTTAGAAAGCATTTTTTCAAGTTTTTTTATATTTTTCTCTTTAAGCCAATTTGCTCTTATCCATTCTAAATAGTATCCTTTGCTTGATAAAAAAAGTTCATGCTCCTCATGAGTTCCTAATTCGGGGAGCTTAAATTTATATTTGAATTCATTTCCTGGGAAGGAAGTCAAGTAATTATTGTCATCACTTTTGATAGCATTTATATTATAATCTTTACCTTCTATAACCTCAATCTTGTTAGGGTATATTTTGGTGCCAGTTGTTGTGTTTTTAATATTAGCAAGTCCTAGGTAATCTATTTTCCATAACCCCTTTGTCATTTCAATCTTAATTTTTAGACTTCCAGCAATAGGTTCTATATTATTGAGTGGCGCAATCATCATATTTTTGGCTATAGGACCTGTTTCGTAAAGTTCATCAAAAAGTATCCATTTATTTTTGTTGTCATCATATGCAAATAATTTTATTTTCCCAAGTAAACTAAAGGGGTGGCTTAACCGTTTTTTTATGGATTCATTAGTTTCAATTTTGGCAAAGTAGTCACCAACTTCATCACCCATATAAGAGAGCCCATTATAGAGTAAAAATGTTGTTAGTAAGGTTTGACGAAAATTAATGGTCAAACCGATATTTTGAGATGGGATATTATCAAATTCTAAATAAATCTCATCTTTTGTGGTAAGGTCATTTTCGTTAGTCTTAGAATAAAATTCTAGTTCATCCTCATCCGTAATTAAGTCTAAAATACTGGTATTATTTATTTGAGCAGTTTTAGGAATGTATAATTGGTCTGATTTATGAAAAAGATTGTTTTTATCATGAAAAACATACTCAGATTTTTTTTTGGAAACAACATTCAAAAATAATTCATTGATAAGATGCGTCTCAAAAGCTTCATTTTTCATTGTTAAATAGAACGATTCGTCTGAAGTACTGGTTTTTAGAGCATCCATATCTGTGGTTTCTAAAGAAGGGGAAATAGAACTTGAAAAACCTTCAGCTTTTGCATCATGGACAGACAAACTGTTATTGGTGTAAAAGGTTGGGCAAGATCCAAAACAGGCTTTGGGGTTTGTTATGCAAACAATATCTAGTATTAGATTTACACCTGTTAAAATAGCGAGACCAGAAATTTTATCACTGTCTTTAGATTTTATGGCATCAAGTTGATTCGTTTCTATAATGGCAATCTCATCAATTTCATGAGCTATGGAACCATCTTTTATTTCAGCTCTATTAAAGTCAAATAGTTTTCCTTTTCCAAATAGTGAGTCCTTGGATTCATTTAATTCCCATTCATTTAAAACACTAACATTTCCATTTTTGAGATGAACTTTAAAAAATGCTTGGGTGTATAATTTTTGATGAATAGAGTCATTATGGATGTTATAGGTCTGTCTAAAATCCTGTTTTATATATAATTTACCGCAAGAGTAAATTATTAACCCGAAGATTAAAAAAACGGCGCTAATTGCAGTGATGTTTTTTGTAATGTTGATTGTCATTATATAGCTTGTTTTAGGATTTTAATACGTTTTTAATTCCTTGCTTATTAGTAGAAAAGGAAATATTCTAGCCTAAACATTTTCAATATTACCTTTTCAGTTTTAGGACAGGGAATACTTAATTCGGATATGAAGGTACGAAAATATTTATAAACAATTTGGTATGGGTTGCTCATAAGATTTATTCTAACTATTTTGTAACTTAATGGTCTGTAGTCGATTGTAAATTAATTTATAAGAATAGTTTGTGCCGTCTGGACCGAAATACCGAAGCAACGGGTGTTAAAAAGCCCTAATCTCTTAGGGCTTTTTTTTGGCACATTAAAGAAGTTGTGTTGTTCCCAAAGTAATTTGGGAGTGTAGTAATACCAAAGTTTATTTGGTAATCCAATGGAAAGCTTTCCTTTTTTCTGAATAAGAAGATTGGGATGCTTTTTTGTTTTGCCAATCTTTTCCAATTCATATATAACTTCCCTTTTTTTGTAGAAAAGATTAACTGCCATTGGGATTCGCACCCTATGTGGCACGATAATCCCACATTTAAAAAAATAGATGCACGATTACAAATAAGTGATACAATTAGCAAACGTTGGTTAAAGGAAACCAATAAGGACAAGTTTATAAAATCAACGCTAGAATTGTATGACAGACTTTATAATAACGAATAATGATGCTATTCTAATGTATGTGTAGAGTTTCTTAAGACCAAACTCGTTTTAATTATTTTAGTTTCAAATACAGATTCTGAATCTTCTTTTTGTTCTATACGGTCAATTAATTTTTCAGTCGCTTTTTTACCAATATAAACCGCATGTTGGTTGATGCAAGTAATTGATGGATTTACATATTTGAATAAATTTCCGTTAGTATAACCAATAAATGATATGTCTTCAGGTATTTTATAACCTCTGGATTTTGCGATAAACATAGACTGAATAGTAGAATGTTCTTCTAAGCCTATAATGGCATCAATAGTATTATAGTCTAATAGTGTTTTAACTTCAGTTTCAAAATCATATTCCTTTTTAATTAATGTTATTAATTTTTCGTTAACTTCAATACCGTTATCAATTAGCGCTTGTTTGTACCCATTGATCCTCAATCTGACGATTCCTAAATCATCTAAAACAGAAATAATGACTATATTTTTGCACCCTGTTTTTATGAGGTGTTCAGTGGCGTTATAGGCACAATTAAAATCATCAACTATAATCTTGTCACAACTGATGGCATCAGAAACCCTATCAAACATAACTATAGGGCCAGCATCTTGAATAAATTCATTCAAGTGATTAAAATGCTGTTTAGACTGAGTTTCTTCGGTTACGGAAATTAAAAGACCATCTACAGTTCCTTTTTCAAGCATATTGGTAGATTCAATCTCTTTTTTCATTTTGCCATGCGAGATAATGATAATAATATTATATCCTTTTTCATTGGCAACTTGCTCTACACCACTAAACACCTTAACAAAAAAATGATTGTGCAATGTTGGAATTAAAACACCTATAGTTTTAGTTTTTTTGTTAAGCAAGCTTAATGCAACACTGTTTGGTTTGTAATTATGTTTTTTAGCATAGTGTTGAATTTTTTATCTAGTCTTAGCGCCTATTTCATGACTGTCACTTAAAGCTCTAGAAACAGTAGCAATAGAAACATTAAATTCATTAGCAATATGCTTAAGAGTTATTCTTTTTTTCATAATATTTTTTGTTCAGAGTTTGCTCTACGCTCTGTAATGATTTTTGATTAAGGAAAATCCTTTTATAGGTTTTCAATATTCTATTTAAACTGACTGTGAATTTTTAAAACTTGAATTTACCTAAACTGAGTATTTTTAAAAAATTAAACCCTCACATTTCTGCAAGGGTTTAATTTAATACTAATATCTGAATATTCTGGTTTAAAACAGTATCAAACAATGATATCAGTACAAGCTATTAATCAATAATTTATTATTTTTTAATAATTTTAAATAAGTCACTAGATGTTTCATCTGTGACTTTAATTAAATAAAGTCCACTTTGATAGTTTTTAAGATTTATATTAACCCTACTTCCAGTTACTTTTACATGTTCAATCATACTGCCTTGTATGTTGTATATTGCAACAGTTGAAGAATTGGTTAATCCATTTATTACAACTTCGCCGTAAGTTGGGTTAGGAAACACAGAAATGTTACTTAATTTCTTTTCTCCAACAGACAGCGTTCCAGTATAAGTTAAGCTAAACCAATCTGCGTTCCATTGCCATTCCGTGGCACCTGTTGATTCAAAACGAATAGTATGTGTGCCTTCTGAAATGTTAATCTCACCAGACCCCGATTGCGTTGTATAGTTTTCCCAAGCAGCTGTTCCTGATAAAGTTGTTGTGTTCAATAGGACCCCATCTACATATACATTTACGCCTAATCCTGTTGAGTTTGGAGTGCCAATATTAAATTGAAGTGCATACATGCCACTTGCAGGAATACTAACCGTGTAATCTGCCCAGTCTCCAGACGTGTTATTATTAAATCCAACATTAGGATTTATTACTACACCGTCAGATGCACCGCCAGTATTTACCAAAGTTTCTGCTTCAATATAAATAGTTTTACTAACATTCACCGTACAGGTAGCAAACACACTCGCATTTGCTGCTGAAGTTGCAGTAATAATAGCTGTTCCATCTACAAGTCCCGCAGTTATAACACCATTTTGGTCAACAGTAACAATACCATTGTTTGATGTCCAGTTAATATCTGTATCCGTTGTATATTCAGGGTTAAGCGTTATAGGAAGTGTTTTGTTCAATCCTGGGAATACGTTAATGGATGTTGGTATTGTAATCGATACGATATCCACAGACACAGGATCTGATTGCACGTTAATAGTCACTTCATCAAAAATGGTGTTCATATCAACCGAAGTTGCTCTAATAGTAGTTTGACCTACAGATTGCCCCGTTATTTCACCCGTTGATATATCAACAGTTGCTACGGCTGTATTGCTAGAACTCCAAGAGATATCTGTATTGAAGGCATCTGCGGGTAAAGCTATAGCGGTACGTGTAATGGTTTCTCCAACCTGAACCACTGGTAAGCCATCTTGAATAGTAACGGAAGACACACGAACGTGGTCTAGTATTTCAATCGTCTTGATTTCAGTATCCAGGACAGTACTACCGTCTTTTAGGGTAAGTTTAATGGAGTATCCAGTACCTGGAGCAGGCGTACTAGCTAAGTTGTAAGTAACTTCAACTGTTTCGTCTCCAAGAGCGTTCACGTTTTGAGACCCTGAGCCTAATATATTTCCATCTTTAATCAATTCCATAGTTACTGTACGATTACCCATTATACTAACAGGCACACTTACTATACCCGTTGTAAACGGACGTAAAAAATCAGGTAACTCTCTAGTAAATACACTTTCCTCTCCTGCAATACGAACATTAACAGTTATAGCGTCAGAGATACTTGTGCCTTTTACTTTTGCGGTTATTACTGCAGAACCTCCAATAATCTTGCCAATTAATTTTCCTGTTGCAAGTACAGAAACATTAGCCTCATTACTTGAAGTCCACTCTATTTCAGGAGTATTTTCTGGTGTTGGATTAAGTTGTGAGGTTAAAGGTGTGTTTACAAAGTGGTCAACAGTAATTTGGTCACCTTCTAAAATTTCGATTGAAGTTACTGTTGATGTTTCAAAAGGAATAGCAGTAATGGTTTTTGTTGCAAAAATGCTACCATTTTCAGTACTTGTTGCAGTAATTAGTGTAACACCAGAATCTGCTACGGCAGTTACCGCGCCATTTTCATCTACAGTAGCAACATTAGAATCAGAAGATGTCCAGATTAAACCTTTGTTTGATGCGTCTGTTGGTGTGAATACGGGCACAATACCTAAATTATTACCATTCATTAATGATTCATCACTACCTAAGGAAATTGATGTTAAAGGTGTTGTAGTATCATCCGTTCTTCCCGGATCTTGATCCATATCCCAAACCTGAAGCATTACCGTTGTAAAATCGGCATTTTGTTGGCGTTCAAAATAAACAGTATTATTACCGTTGTTTAAAAATTCAATAGGAATTTCGATTTCCAACACACCAAACCAGCCTCCACCATAAACACTAGCAACGTGTCCACGCGGGTTAAGTAACATTGGGCTTTGGGTAACAACTTCGTTTCCATTTATTTTTAATGAATTTACTTTTATGCTCTTCCCATCTCCTGCATCGGTTGGATTGTAGAAAAACCCACCTATTCTTACCATGGCTTCACCTTTTGCTGGTTTTATAATATTTTTAACCGTAGTTGTAAATTTGTTTTGACCTGTTAAACGACATAATTGCGTACCTCTTGAATTGGTTGCTGTTGTAAGTGCGTCAGACATGTATTTCGTTTCCTTAGATTCTATATCTATTTCAACCGTGTTGGCATAAGTATAATCTAATACGATAGTTGAATTTGGTTTTAATGTGACCTGTGCAGGCGCTGTATCTAAATCAACAACCGATAGATCTGGTTCTCCTTGCGTTCCTAAATTAGGGTTGAAGAATAAGTGGCGCATCTGTACACTATTTACCGTATTTGCGGTTGTTGAATTAAAGGTGTTCAAATTAATGGTTTTAATATCATCGTTCGTATTATTCAAAATAAGGTACACATGTTTATCTTTTACGTATGCATCCACCTGAACATCTAAGGTGTTGGATTTTGTGTCAATACGCGTGCCATCAACATCTTTCCATAATTCGAAATAATAAATAATGGGGCTCCATTGCCAACCACCAGAAGGTTCTCCAATAACATAGTTTTCACCTTGCCATGTGCCAACTGGTTCAAATAAAGTAGATCCGTCATAACGTTGTACATCACCAGTACCATTTCCTCCTTTTACAAAAGCACCCCAAACAGCTTTAGCAGGAGTAAAAGGCATACTCATTACCACATGCGATGGACGCTCTAAAATCTCCATAAACATTTGGTTGAAAGGCTTCAAAAATTCCCAATCACGTCTTCTGTCTGGGAGTGAGTTGATATAGTCAGTATTTACAGCACCAAATTCTGAAATTACAATGTCTTTTTTATCTCCAAATTTCAAATAATCATACCATTCTAGTTGATCTAACATGGCTTCCGTATGACCGCCAGAGCGAATGGTAGCTTGATTAGTATTTGCATTTGGCCAGTCATAAAGGTGTACACCATAAAAATCCATGTCCGCACCAGCGTGATCAATAAATCCTTGCCATAAATAATCCCATTGCCACCATGCATCCTGACGTTTGTCCCAAGCTTTAGGCCAGCCATTTACGCCAGATAGCATATTCTCGTAAAGCGGAATCATTGGGTTGTCAGGTTCTAACCATTGCGTCCAATACGTTAGTTGTGATCTCGTAGGAATGCCATCTGGTTTGAAGAAATCCAATTGTCCCCAAGTCATTCCACCAATTTTAGGGGCTTTAACTCCTAATTTTGCTCTCACATTTTGAGCTACTAATTTATGATATTCCCAATTTTTTTCAAGACTTGAAATAATCATCCCGAATTGAGGGTTCATAAAATTCATGTCGGGCTCATTATAAACCTCCCAGTATTTTGGAAGTGGATCTCCAATATCACCAGATGATTTTGCAAAATAATGATCTAAATACAAGGCAGTCCATTCTGCTCCAGCATCAACATCTTTTATAAACCATCCGCCTTTGCCTCTTCCAAAACCTTCAAACCACGAAAGCCCGGAATACATAGGACTTGTATCGTTGATGCCCATAATCATATTATTGGACTTACTTCTGTATTGGCGACGTGAAGCAAAATCGGGAGAATCGCTCCAGTTTTTCAATCCGTTTCCATGTGTTATCATTTGAGCTTCATATGGCCATCCTGGGTTATTAGGGTCTTCTTCAACACCTTGCATTTTCCATGTTGCAGAACCTGTTTCCCTACCAAAATAGACGCCTAAATCATTTATGAGGTAATCTAATTTGTCTTCTTCACCGTTCCAATCGTTTTCTGTAGGTGAGGAATGGATGGTCATGTGTCTTTCTCTTCCAAAATCCGATACGCCTTCCACGGAGTGTTTCATATTAAGGTTTACATCAATCTGAATGTTTTGTGAATAACAACTATTTCCAATAAAAAAGATTGATATTAATAAGATTAGTAATGGGTTTTTCATAATGTCTTTTGTTTAGAGGTTGTAAAACAGTTAGTGATAATAATTGTCAATTACAAAGTTTAAAAGAAATAGACCTTTAAAAACAGCTTCCATCTAGATTCAAACTAGACAAAAACACAAAGTGCCGATTAACGGCTTTTTATATGGTTGATAAACTTATAAAAAACTTGACAGGTTAATAAAGGCGTTTTTGATATTAAGATGTTGTGTTGTTCACATCTTAGATGTGATTTAGTTTGCTGTAATACTGGATGACTCTATCGGGAGGTAATCAATGAATATGAATATGGGTTCCTTTTTTCTTTGCTAAAAATTGAAATGGCTTTCTGTTTTACCAAGATTTGTACAATAAGAGTTTTTATTTCCAATAATGCAATGGTAAAGATGGTTGAAGCAAATAAAATACATCAAACAGAATTCATAAGTGCGGAATTTGCAACCCCCTACAAATCTTAACCATAAGTTAAATAATACCAACTTTTTAAGCATTAATTTAGAATACACTTATCTTTGAGTAAAAAAGAAATATGCTTCGTTGGGTTGTCTTACTGGTTGTTTTTGTGATTATGGATTTATATGCTTTTCAGGCATTTAAAACGGTTGCAAAAAATAACTGGCTCCGAATATTATATTGGCTAATAACGGTTTTGGTTATTGGTAATTTCGTGTTTCATTATTATGGGTTTAATAGGCGCGATGGGTTTTCGCATGCACATGCCTATGCTTTTGGATTTCTTGTAGTCATTTTAATTCCAAAAATGATTTTATTGTTAGGCATGTTTGCCGAAGATATATTTAGAGTGCCTCAAGCTATATATCGGTATTTTTCAGCAGGTCATACTGCTAAAGGAGATTACTTTGCCTCAAGAAGACAATTTATTAGTAAAATGGCTTTAGGTTTGGCTGCCATACCATTAGCATCTATTATTTATGGTATTTACAGAGGGAAATATAATTATAAGGTTTTAAAATACACCTTGCATTTTGAAGATTTACCCGAAGCCTTTGATGGTTATAAACTCACTCAAATTAGCGATATCCATTCTGGGAGTTTTGATAATATGGATAAAATCAAGTACGCAGTCGATTTAATAAATGAACAAAAAAGTGATGTGATTTTATTTACAGGCGATATAGTAAACAATAAAACCGAAGAATTAGTACCCTATAAAAATGTTTTTAATAAGCTAAAGGCTAAAGATGGCTTGTATTCTGTTTTAGGAAATCATGATTACGGCGATTATGCTAATTGGGAGTCTGATGAGGCAAAACACCAAAATTTAGAAGATTTAAAAACATTACAAAAGGAAATTGGCTTTAATTTACTGTTAAATGAAAGCAAATATCTAGAAAAAAATGGAGAGCGTATTGCATTAGTAGGGGTTGAAAATTGGGGTGCAGGTGGTTTTAAAACTGCTGGAGATTTGAAACAAGCAGCAGCAAGCATTAAAAAAGAGGACTTTAAAATATTAATGAGCCACGACCCATCGCATTGGGAGAAAAAAGTAATTCAAGACGATTATCATTATCATTTAACATTAAGTGGGCATACTCACGGCATGCAATTTGGGATAGAAATTCCAGGCTGGTTTAAATGGAGTCCTGTAAAATGGCGCTATAAATATTGGGCGGGGATATATGAAGAATTCGGCCAATACATAAATGTTAATAGGGGTTTTGGCTATTTGGCATTTCCTGGACGTGTTGGAATATGGCCAGAAATTACTGTTATTGAGCTTAAAAAAGGGGTATCGAACGCATAATTACAGGGTAAACGCATACTTTGCTTAAAAGTCATTTTAGCCACAAATGCACGAATACAACTGAAAATGGATGAAAATATAATTATCACGAATAAAAAATCTATAGATTTTTTAAAAATTAGTGTAGATTCATTTTGTATTAATTCATAATAAAGAAAAAATTTGTGTATTCGTGGCATTTTTTCATAAAGTATAAGGTTGACCTGTGTATAATTAGTGTTAAATGTTGTTTTTGTTAGGAATTTGCTTATTTTTATAGAAACAGACTAGTGAATACGTGATTACCATTTGCGTTAATTTGGAGTATGAAAAAAAACGTAGGTTTGTATAATACTAAATGAATTTTAAAATTGTGAAGGTAAATTTGAATTATATTTTCTTTAGATAAGATAGAAAATATAAGCATAGCATTAGTTACGGTTCTATTTTATGTTGAGATATAAAGGAAATAGAAACAAATTTAACCCATCATTTTGAAGTTTATTTGGTATAAGTGTATTTGACTAATAAACAATAAAGTATGTCAAAATTTGGAGAACTTATAGATGTAGATATTCCTGTTTTGCTGGATTTTTATGCAGAATGGAAAAGTCAATCCGAAGCCATGCATCTTACTTTAAGAGATGTAGCTGCAGCTTTAGGAGACAAGGCTAAGGTTATTAAAATTGATGTCGATAAAAACGAAGAATTAGCCGAAGCTTTACGTGTAAAAACATTGCCTACTTTAATTATTTATAAGGATGGTGAAATGAAATGGCGCCAAAGTGGAGAGCAGGATGCTAACACGCTAATAGGGATTATCCAGCAGTATATTTAACAAATTCCTAGGTAGGCTGGAATCTCATAAAACGAAACGGATTAGTTTACTAATTTGGGCGTTACCTAAAGGTCGGGCTTTCCGTTGCAATCTTTTTAAACAAGTCATTGCCAAGACAAAAGGATGTTGCAATTTGTTAATCTTTGGTTTAAAACAAGCGTATTTACACTTTTGCTTTTAAAAAGGATTTCCACTGCAATCCCTAACGCAAACCAGAACTTCAAACAAGCTTCATTACCAATTAAACAGCAGGGTTTAATGATTTAAAGCTATATCCTTTTTCACTGAAATACTCTAAGACTTTTGGTAAAGCATATTGCATATTTTTTGAAGCTTTTAAACTATCATGAAATACAATAACACTTCCGTTTGTTGCCTTATTTGTTACATTATCTAAACAAATTTTCTTATTCACATCCTTATCCCAGTCAAAAGATAAGACATCCCACATAATTATTTTGTAACCTAATTTAATAAGCTTTTTGCCTTGTTTTGGGGTGATTTGCCCATAAGGCGGACGGAAAAGATTAACAATTAACGATTTTGGATTTACGATTGATGATTTTTGAATTTGAAAATCTGAGTCTTTAATTTGAGATTTTAAAACAGATTCACATAATTCAATATTAATTAAATAATCTTTTGCTTTAGTTTTCCAGCCTTTGATATGATTTTGCGTGTGGTTTCCAATAGCGTGCTCATCATTTAAAATATCTTGAAAAATATCAGGATGCCTCTCAATATTATTGCCAATACAAAAAAAAGTAGCCTTAGCGTTGTATTGTTTTAAGGTGTTTAGAGTCCAATTTGTAATTTCTGGAGTTGGACCATCATCAAAAGTTAGATATAAAACTTTTTCAGTTGTTGTAATATCCCAAACGTAATTTGGAAACATTTTCTTTGCAACTAAAGGTGTTTTTATAGGTGTAAAGTTCATGCTTCCTTAATCCAAATTAGTTAGCACTATCAGATGGTAAACCGCTGCCTGTTGTAATATCTTTATCTGTTCTTATAGTATCTTCTGGTTCTTCTTCACCATAAAAATGTCTAAATGACCGTAAGTGGTTGTTAAATATATCGCCTTCATTTTCTGCAAACTCAACATCATATTCAATTAAAACATCTACCAAACCCTTATAGCGTTGAATATCTGTATAGATGTCTTCAAATAAACGTTCTTGATTGTCAATTTTCAAACTACTATAATAGCTGAGGCTTTCTTGGTATTTTTTAGCAACCTCTTTAAACAGACGTCGTGCTTTTTCTTTATTGCCTACTTCGTAATACGTACTAATATAAGGCTCTAAGAGTGTATAATAGCCAAAGTATTCAACAGGCATATTGTCCATGGCTATATCTGCTATTTCTTCAGCTTTATCGGGTTTTTCTTCATTAATCAATTGTTCAGCTAAGCGTGCTAAATTGCCACGATAGGTTATGGAGTTTTTACGGGTCTCCACATCATGATAAATGTCTGGGCTTCCGCTATTGCCCCAATCCCATTTTTTTACTTTCTCATACATCAAATCGCTATCTACACGTCCCATGTCAAAAGGGTTTGCTCGATCAACAGGCGTTTTAATAGGGGCTAACTTATAGCACATGCCGTCTAGTTGAAGATAGTCTTTCATCCAGATATAATCATCATCGCCAAAACTTCCGCCAGTAAAATAAATAGGGCGATTCCATTCGTTATTAGCTACAATATCCAACATCAATAACCTGTTTTTGTAAAGCGCACCACCTTTAATAGTAATATCAATATGAGGTGCAATTTTGTCGGCATCTTCGGGTTTTACAATACCAGATTTTAAAGCATTCTCTTTGTTTACGGGTAGTCGTAAATGTGAAGTTGGTAAATAAGTAGCATTCAAATCCTGACTTCTCACTTTAGATAAATCCACATCCTGCTGTTGTAGCACATATTTGTATTTTGTTTTAGGGTTGTTGCTTCCAACAAAATCCAGAAATTGTTTTACTTCTAAAGTGTCCTTAATAACGGGTTGTATGATTATGTAATCATTCGTGCCATATTTATATAAATCATGTGTAAGTTGCGATGGCACAGGGTCGCTCTCATAAGCTTTGCGTTTCATTTGGTCTATGTACCAATCTGTTTGAAATAAGCTAGTATTTACTACGCGTACATCGGTTCTATAGCCTTCAATTTCTTGGGCGTACCAAAGTGCAAAGGTGTCATTGTCCCCAATAGTAAAAAGAATACCGTTTTCCGCACAAGAATCTAAGTACATTTTTGCCATGGCTCTGGCCGTGTATTTGCCAGATCTATCATGATCATCCCAGTTGTTAGCAGCCAAAATAGTTGGGACTAATAATAAGCAAGCTAAGGTAATTATAGGAGCAGCAAGTTTTTTTGGTAAATAATTTTTAAGGGTGTCATAAATAGCATAAACCCCAAAACCAATCCAAAGTGCAAACACATAAAATGACCCTACTACTGAGTAATCACGTTCACGAGGTTCAAAAGGACGTACATTGGTGTACACCTGAATGGCTATTCCTGTAAAAAGGAAAAACACCAGCATGACCCAAAATAGTTTTCTGTCTTTGTTAAACAGAAAGAAAAACCCAATAAGACCTAGGATTAATGGTAATAAATAATAAGTGTTTCGTGCTTTATTATTTTTAACATCACTTGGTAAATTGTCTTGTGAGAATCCTAAATGCCATTCGTCAATAGGTTTAATGCCTGTTATCCAGTTTCCGTGGTTATCATAACGACCTTGAATATCATCTTGTCTTCCAGAAAAATTCCACATGAAATAACGCCAATACATATAGCCTAATTGGTATTCGAACATGTAAGCAATATTTCTAGCTAACGAAGGCTTTTCAATATCGATGTAGTCTTTAAATTGTTTTAAAAAGGTGTTATAATCTTCATAATCTACATTGCCTTGTGCAACATCATTTCTGAATTTTGAAACTGTTGATCGTAATTCGTTTTCCATCTGGTAATCAGGCTTCAGCTTAAAATCTAAGAAACCAGAAAACATCATATAGTTTTCAGCATGTTCAGTACTCCACATGCGCGGGAATATAGAGGCATGTTTAGAATTGTAGTTTTGTTTGGCGTTTTTGTAATTGTTTACTACAACATATTCACCTTTGATTTTGTCTTTTTCATATTTCGGTTTATCATCAACATAAGGGTTGTTGTCGTCTAGATAGGCGTACTGATCTGTAAACTGTGGACCGTAAAACAAGTGCGTTTCTGGGTATTGTTCTAAGTTATAATAAGCTAATAATTCTCTAGCACTAGACGGGTTATTTTCATTAATTACAACATTAGCATTGGCACGAATAGGGAGCATTAGCCATGTAGAAAACCCAATGATTACAAAAGTTACACAAAGAATACCCGTGTTTAAGTGTGTGTATTGTTTTTGGCGTGTATATCTTAAAGCATAAAATATAATGGTAACTAATAAAATACCAGCAATAACAGACCCTGAATTAAAAGGGAGTCCAATGGTATTGACAAAAAAGATTTCTAATGCGCTAAAAATCTTAAGGATATTAGGAGCTAATAATTTAAAAATGAATAATAAAACGGCTACTGAAGCAACATTGGCAATAATAAAATTTTTAACAGTAACGGTTTTGTGATTTTTAAAATAATAGATAAGCCCGATAGCGGGAATTGTTAATAATCCCATGAAGTGAACTCCAAACGAAAGCCCAATAACAAATGCTATTAAAATTAGCCATCTATTGCCACGGGGTTTGTCCATGTCTTGTTCCCAACGTAAACCGAGCCAAAATAAAATAGACATAATTAAAGTTGCCATAGCATATACCTCTGTTTCAACGGCATTAAACCAGAACGAATCTGTAAAAGCAAAGGCTAAGCTTCCTACTAAACCACTGCCTAAAATAGCCATAGCTTTGCCTTCAGACATGTCGCTTTTAGGATTAACTAACTTTTTTAACAATAAAGTAATGGTCCAAAACATAAACAAAATGGTGAATGCGCTTGCAATGGCACTCATCATATTCATCATAAAACCAACTTGCGAAGGCTCAAAAGCAAACATTGAGAAAAACGCTCCAAGCATCTGGAATAGAGGCGCTCCCGGCGGATGACCGACTTGTAATTTAGCTGAGGTTAGAATATATTCACCAGCATCCCAAAAACTCACCGTAGGTTCAACTGTCAAACTATAAGTAATAAGAGCTATTAAAAAAGAGAACCAACCTAAAATGGTGTTCCATTTTTTATAGTTGAAATGTGCCATGTATATGTGTGTTTATTTGCTTTGGCGAATTTAATAATAAATATGAAATGTGGCATAACTATTTTGTTAGTCTTTACATACAATTGGAAAGACCAATGCCATTGCAAATAAAAAAATGATAAATATGAAGTTGCAATAGCGCACATGTTTTAAAGTAAACGTGGACTATTGAAAATTATTTTTTAAAAAATACTTGTGCAAAGAAAATATTATATTAAATTTGCACCCTCATTACACGAATGGCCTATGGTGTAACTGGCAACACGTTGGTTTTTGGTACCAAAGAGTCTAGGTTCGAGCCCTAGTAGGCCAACAATTTAATCCTAATTTCGACAAGAAGTTAGGATTTTTGTTTTTATGAAATATATGAGCAAGTAGTTTGTACTGATTTCTATGATATAACGGATCATTCCTAATTATTGTGTTTAAGCAAGAATTGTAGTTAATTTAAAAAGGAAGAATTCTACATTTTTGACTCCTCTAAATTGTGCTCTAAAGGCCTTGTTTTTAGCATTAAAGGATTCAGCGGATGCATTAGTACTTCAATTTACGAAGTAGTTCAAGATAGAACGGTAGTTTAATGTTATCGTATTTGCTATGGTATTAAAAGCCCTAAAACCAGATTGTTCAACATCTTTGTGCCATCACGCCTATTTTATATATACATCTTTGTTGTATTTTCGTGTTTTCTGTCTCCTTTTGTTATTGTATTCACTTCTATTTTAGTTCTGTTTTGACTTTCTTTTAATTTTAATGCTAAAATCAAGATTTGTTGAGCATCTCCAAAACCACTCAATTGGGCCATAACAATATTTTTCATTCCATTGTTTACTAATCAATGCTTGAACTATAAAAATAACAATACCCAAAATAATACTCCATGTAGAACCTAAATATTTATACAGACTGAAACCAAAATCATAAAACAAAATCACACCAAGTATTGCTTGTAAAATATAATTTGTAAGACTCATTTTTCCATATGCCGAAAACAACTTAAAAATATAAAGTCCTTTAAACTTAATATATAAGAATGAAACAAGCGCAATAATCCCTGATGTGGCTGACAAACTCACCAATGAAGTAATAATTGTGTTTATAAATCCTTTCTGAAGCTTTGTTAAATCACTGGCTTTATAACTACTGTTCACGTAGCTGAGTATGTAAATCAAAATAATGCTTATAACAATTACTATAATAAGTCCTTTTACCTTATTTTCAATATTTTCAAATAATCGCTTTCTGCCAATAATTGTTCCAACCATAAAAAGGGCAATAAGCTGTAGGTATCTTCCATTATTAAATGTCCATGCCCAAACAGTTATTCGTCCTTTCCAAAAATTATAGCTTATCACTTCTCTAAAATTTCCTGAAGCATATACTTCATTTCCCTCTGTGAAATAGCCTTTTAATGGTTTAACATACTCATAGCTTGAATCTATAAATGTCTGAATCAAATTATAAATTATTGGAATTTGAAGCACTAGTAACACTGAAATTATCCAAAGGATGTTTGTCCGAGCTTTATAAAGAAACACAACAGGGAGTGATAACAAAGCATAAATATGTAATATGTCTCCTCTATATATTAAAGAATGTAGAAACCCGATTATGAGAAGAATCGTCATTCTCCATATAAAACGCCAACGATAATCTATTCCTTTTTGAGCTTTATTATCCATTTGTATAAAAAAACTTATTCCAAATAGTAAAGCAAAAATTGAGTACGCCTTTCCACTTATTAGTAAAAACGACAATCTCATTACTTCCTTATCCGTGGAACCTGAAAAAATAAAGTTGGCTTGAGTTGACTGAAAAAAATCAAAATGCTCAACATAATGTATCAATACAATTAATAGCAAAGCAAATCCACGTAATACATCTATAATTATTATTCTATCTTTTATCATTGTTTATTAATTGGTACGGATGGCTCTTTTCGTATGAAACACAACTGTTAGTACATGGTGCGTTTTAATGTGTTATACACGGTTTGTGCGCCCAGCATGGGCATCTTTTATTTATCGAAGATAAATAATTAACCTAGAGGGTGCAAGTCCCTTATGGGCAGGTATAACGCCCTGAACCATTAGTGAGTTGCAAGGTTGCTAACGGTGAGGTTAGGACTAAAGGAAGCAGGGCTACAAAGCTCGGTACTAACGGACAGAAACCGTTTAAGAGGCATAAAAGCACGGGTAAGCAAGCACATCATTGTAACGCCCAAAAGAGTGCCAAGAGTGCTTTTATGTAGATACGGGAGTTATTGAGCGAAAGTGGATGTTATTACCTGGGGAGGTCTCTATGGACGCGAGTTGGTAAAGTAGAGAAGTCAGCAGAGGTTATAGTACTTGTGAAATAAGCAGGGATTGCCAACTCATGCCCCCTGAAGTCTTAAAGAGCAAGGCAGGACTGAACGTTAGTTTTCTCGGAATTAAAATAGGAAAGCCTCGGCTTAGCCTATTTATGAAGTAGGGAATAGCTATGGTCGGTGGAAAGAGCGACCGTATTGATGATTAGCGAACCGCCGAGTACGAGATCCGTACGCTCGGTGTTGTGAGAGGCGCACATGGTCAGTTTCTGGCAGAGCCGTCTACTCGATTAGCATTTTTGATGATTTTCTTTTTGAACAAATAGTTTCTATGTTTTGAGCTGACTTCAGCAATAGTGATTTTTAATTGAAATGACAAAACTACTTACTCGATTGTACGCCATATTATAATTTTGAAATCAAACTTTTTATATGTTTTAACGGGCTTGGAATAATTACTTTAAAGGAATAAAAAGAGAGTATGAATTGCCATTCTTTTCTAGCACTGCAACCGTTAAAACAGTTGCAATACCATCTTCAACAAAGATAAAAGGGCGCTCTAACCTACCTGCTAATATTTCTGTACCATCAGCTTTTTTTATCGCTTTATCTAACACTTTATAATGCTTTGCTTTTTTCCAGTTAACTCCATCAACAGATGTAATCATACCCATATATCCAAATGCATGATAAATACCATAATAACGATTTCTTGTCGCATCATACCAAATCGCTGGATCTTCAGAATTTAAATTCCCCACAGCTAGTTTAGGTTGAATTTCCCAGGGGCCTATCGGTGTGTTTGACAAAGCAATGGCTTGACTTCTTATGAGTTCATTTTGAGTTGGCCATTTGCCATTTGCGTATTTAACATTTGGTTTATCACCTCTAACAATCATGATATAACCACCATCAGGTCGTTTTGAAACAGCTGGATTACATGTAATTTGAGCGATAGGACCCGTAGGTTCTACTATGGGGTTGTCAAATCTTTTCCATGGTCCATTCACACTTTCGGAAACAGCAACTCCAATTCGTTGATTTTGTCTTACCAGTGCTCGAAATTCATTAGAGATACCACCATGCCGTGCCTCTTTCCACTCTGTTTTGGATAGTATTCTTCCGCCTACATTAGTTGACATATAATACAAATAGTATTTACCATCAAAGAACTTGATTCTGGGATTATGTGCAGTGTAAGCATCCCAATAATCAGGTCCGCGACCTTCTAATACAACTTCTTTATGAACATAGGGTCCTGCAACCGAATCAGCCACTGCATGAGATACAATACCGTCGGTAAGCCATGAACTAAAGCCAATTGCTTGTGACATCTGAGCATAAAAGAGGTGATATTTTCCATCTTCTCCTTTTACTATTGAAGAACCCCAATTGTGATAATCAGAATCTCTTAAAATATTTTTCTCATTAACTTCTAAAATCTTGTTTGCTAAATCCAGATTATCCGTATTTTCTTGCGCTACCAAGCTTAATGGTAAACACAATAAAACGGTATAGATTATCATTTTTATAATATATGTATATTTTATTTTCATCAAATAGCTTATAAAATTTACATGTTTTATTTTTTAAAAACATCAAATTTATTAATGTTACGTCTTCTTTTGCAATAAATGCTAACGGTTTTGTGTATCTTGATTAGTGGCGTGTTTAAGCACCTAATTTAGCAAATAAAAAACTGAATAGAAAATAGGGCGCACAACTGCCGCTAATTAAAACAGAAATCACGTATAGTTTTCCAATGGTTCTAAATACGCCTTTTACTCAAGGTATCGCTAAATTGTAACCAACCAATTAAAAGCGCCAAACCACCAAAAAGGATATGGCCATATAATGCGATATTCCATGCCGTATCACTTAAAAGTGCTGCGTACTATAATGCCAAAAGCCCAAATCGTCTGTCTACCAAAAAGTAGATTAATGGATACTGCCCAATGGGTGTAGTCATAGTGCCAATTAATAGCCATGAGGCTTTTTTCAATTTACTGTTTTTGTTATAATACAGTATGAGTTCTAAATGTAAATTCGTGAATATCTCGTAAATTGGTTAATTTTATTTGTTATAAACACATGTTGCCAATAGTGTTTTTTTATTCTGGTATAGACTTTTCCGCTGACTTGAATCTTTATATAATTGGTTTGGGAATATTTATCCAGCGCATCAAAATCCTTTTGAAATTAGTAAATTTGTGTGTCATAATTATGAAATTTTTAAAATTTAATTTTTTCATGATTACTTTACTTTTTTTTCAATAACTATACATTATTCTTTTTATATGAATTTTCGTGCCATCACTATCAATTACATAATGAAAATTGGCAATAGCATCATTAGTCAATATGATGGAGGACGTAATCGGCCTGTCATTTTAGATGTAAAAAAAACTTTTCCTGAGCTTTCTTTAATAGAACAAAGCTTTAGCACTATAAAAGCTGAATATGAAAATGTTAATTCACATTTCGAAATCCCAGCTTACCATGAGGTAGAACAAAGAGTATATGCCATTTCTGGTAGAATCGAACAAAATTTAAAATGGAAGGTGTTCCTATTACATTATTCAGGAGAAACACCAGATCTTGCTAAAGCGTTATGCCCCAAAACTTGTGCTTTGTTAGCGGGGAACCCCAATATCTATAAAGTTTTTTTTTCGGTGTTAGAGCCAGGGAAATCCATACCTGCACATCATGGGCCATATAGAGGTTATCTTAGATACCATTTAGGGATTAAAGTACCAAAAGAATCAGCTCCAAGCATTAGAATAAAAGATCAAATTTATTATTGGAAAGAGAAAGAAAGTTTGCTGTTTGATGACACATGGGATCATGAAGTTATAAACAAATCGAATCAAGAAAGGGTGGTGTTAATTATTGATCTTTTACGACCATTGCCTTTCTTGCCAAACCAGATTAATAGGTTTGTGGCTAATTTTCTATTAAAAAAAGTACGTATAAAAAAAGTGCTTAAAGACGTCAGAAAGCTAAATCAGAGCAGAAAAAAAACCATCTGACTATTTTTGGTTTTAGCGATTTTGAAAATAGGCCGATCAGTATGATTTTAGAGTGAAGTTAAATACCCATCTTTTAAATAAAATGACGCTTAAATATAACTTCAGCGGCTTAATTTTTAACTTCTGTTTATATTTTAGTGTAGGCTTATTAAAATACTCACTTATGCTATAGTATGTATCAATACCCTTTGCTTTTAAATATTCATAGCTTTGATATCGTAAATATGGTGCTAAATTTCTTCCCCTAAAATCTTCGAATGTATAGGTGTTATGCACGTAGCCCTCTGAAGGTTTTATTACAAATTTTCTACCTCTAATATAAAAAGTTTCATGTTTTATAAAAGAATAAACTGATATTTTATCTTCATACTTAATACCTAAACAGGTATCTCCATTTTTAAGATCATTCATTAAATCTTTATGGGTAATTCCTATAACATTATTTTTAACAAAAGTTAGTTCCTCTGCTCCAAAAACAGATAATTGATATTTGGATTCATCATCTCTAATTCGAGGGGGTTCTATATCGATTGAGCCTACTTCCCAAAAATATGGCATAAAATCAAATCCAATTTTTGCCAATGTGTTACGTATACCGTGCAAAAAAAGCCCATTCTTAATAATATTAGAAATCCATTTAATTTTATAGAATAAATTTTTTTTACCTACTTCCATTTAAAGTTCTGCCTTTAAGAAAATTGAAGATGCCATGTCATGATATTACAACTTATCAGTTAAAAGTACAATTTATTTTGATGCCAACAGCCCAAAGCGTCTGTCTACTCAAAAAGTAGTTTAATGGATACAGCCCAATGAGTGTAGCCATAATGCCTATTAGTATCCATGACACTTTTTTCATTTTTTAATAGTTTTGCTTAATAAGCAAAAGTTATTCTGAATTGTTACGAGACTTTAAACTTCTTGCCTGCGTGTTCCTGCAATTTTAGTTTCGCTGACTAGCTCCAAATTAGTAAAATTAAAACGAACTGTCAGAGAACCAACAATCAAATATATACGTTGTTTTGTGCAGTTTTTAATTTAAATTAACATTACCCACAAAGTCAACATTTGTGTTTGTATTTGAGATTTGTCCGTTACATTCAAAATCAAATTTTGTAAAATTTTCTGAAATTTTAATTGTACCATTTTGCATAAAGACAAATTCATTGGTTTGCGAAAATGAGTTGTGAAGAAATTGGATGTAAAAATTCTGATTACCATTGCTGTCTGTGTTAAAGGTATAAGTTCCATCTTGTGTTATTGGTGTTTGGTGTTCTCCATCAAAATATATATTAATAATTCTTGTATCATTAACATTTAAAATCACAGTTTTGTCATTACCAATACTTTCAATATAACCATTGATTCCAGTGAAATCTAAAATCTCATCATTTCCTGTGATTTTAATTTGATTAATTAGTTCTTTTGAAATTAATGCTAAATCGGCAAAACTATTGGATGACATCATAAAATTTGCTTCACCAGATATAGTACTGCCATTTCGAACTAGTTGATTGTAAGATTCTTCTACTGTTTTTCCTTCAAATAGGTTTTGGAATAAGTCAATAGCATTATCACGATTTGTAAATGTATTAACGTTAGCAGTCCATCCAAAGAAAGCACTTTCATTTCCTATTAATGCATTTGAAAGACCTTGGTTGTAATATCCTTTACATGCTCCAATATGTACTAAAGTTTGATTAAGTTTTGTGTTATATGTATGATTAAACCAACTAGATTTAAGTGCTAAAACTTTAGGGCCATCAAATAATAGCCATTTTTTTGAGAATGTTACTGCTACACGCTTATTGTCAATATCGTCTTTAAGTCTTGTTTTAATTTCTTCAGTGATTGGTACTCCTGCATTAATGAACACCTCGCCATTCATAGCAACTCCTCCATGGGTTGAAATCGCAATCACACTATAATTATTAAACTGTTGATAATCTTCAAGTGAAATATTAGATTGTGAGGATTCGGCATTTAATTTATAATTTACATTATAATTATTATCCAACAGCAATGTTGCTATATCGTTACTTTCATCCGGTTTATCCAACAAACTCCATTGATAATAATATGGTGATAAAATTAGTGCATTTTTATTTTCAGGTATTACTGGGTCATTGAATATATTGGAACTTTGTTTTTTTGAAATATTGCTGACTTTGGATGTTAAATCATCAGACAATGATGTTTCAGTCAAAAAGCAGAATTCAAGACCATCTCTGTATTCCCAACAAACGGTTGTGCCATCTTCACTAATTTCAGCAACATTTATTTCATCAATTCCTCTTAAATTTTCTACAATTAATTCTCTACTTTGTTCAGCCGTATTTTGAAGTAATAGGTCTTCATATAAATTAAGCATGTTATCAGCTATGTCTATTTGAAGTTGGAAATCCATTACTTTATCTTTAGGCTCAACATTATCATCTGAACAGGAAAATAACAAAGTAATTAAACTAAATAAAAAGTAAAAACAGATTTTTTTTTTCATAATAAGTGAGGTCTTAATTAATGGTTTTTTTAAAATAGTAAAAATATTATTCATTCAAAATACCTTATAGGAGGTAGTTTTTTGAGCTAATTGCACACAACGTGTTTGTATATGGTTTGTTGCGTGGTTAAGCACGTAATTTAGCAAATAAAAACCGAATAGAAAATCCGCGAGGATTTTCAGAAGTAGGCGAGAACAAGCAATTAATTATAGCCATTGTTGCAAATCGTTTTTTTTATTCGTCAGGCTTAAGGTCAGATGTAAATCCACTATTTTTTTCCCATTCTCTGACTCTTTTCATTCTCTTTTTTTCTATAAATTCTCCAGTCCAAGGGTCAAACGAGTAGACATTATACTTATAAGTAATTCTTGAACGTCCTTCTGTTTTTATATCTTTTATTTCATCCGTAAATTCAGTTATGTAATACTTGAATTGCCCATTATAAAATTCAGGTTTTTTAAATTTTTCCCATTTTAAAAATTCCGCCACTTTGCTTAAATCATTTGTTTGTAGGCCTTTTGATTTTGCAATTTCGATAGCTTTATTTTTATCTATTTTGAAAGTTTTACTATTAGAATTTACCTTTTCGAATCCGTAATTATTCCAAAATCCTTCGTTGGGAACGTATTCTCCATTTTCGTTTAATTCAATTCCTATCATTTCATCATACCATTCAGAGGTATTTAATTTCACTTGATATCTAAATAAGAATTTTGTTGGTTTTCTTTCAATTGGTTCTGTCCAACTACCAACATAACCATCTTCATCATAAGCATAACAATTGAAATCAAAACGAACGTGTTTCTCGAAGAACTCTTTGCTATATGTATTGATGATTAAATTATCCGCTTTGGTTTTCATTCTTTCAAGAGTGTTGTGAAATGGATACAGTGATTTATTGACTTCACAAACTGCATTATCATAATCTCTTGTATACATTAATTGTCCTTCAAAATTGTACTCTTTCCAAATTCCAATTCTTTTCCCATCCTTTATTGACCAACCTTCGGTATTAAGCCGAGTAGTATCTTTGATAAAATGAACACTATACCATTCTAAATCCTTGAATTTATATGTTTCGGTATAGGTTTTATAAACTGAATTCTTAATGATTCTAATATGACTCGAGTCAGTTTCTATTTTCTTTTCGCTGAACTGTCCAAAGGTTAATAAAGTGGTCAGAATTAATATTGTTGATATGATTACTTTTCTGTTCATTCAAATGTTTGCCGACGTTTAGTATATGGCAATTAGGGCAGTAGAAAGCGATAAACTTTCAAGTTTGCACTGAGCCAAAACGTTGTATTTTGTTTTTAATTCATTCATTCTTAAAAGCCAAATCAACAATTTGGCGGTGTTTGTAAATAGCACTAAACATTCATAAAACACCAAAGGCCCTATGCACTATACAAAATGTGTGTGCCCAGCAAGGGCATCTTTTATTTACCGAAAGGTAAATAATTAATCTAGAGGGTGCAAGTCCCTTATGAGCGGAGGTAACGCTTCGAACCATTAGTAAGTCGCAAGCTGGTTTATCGTGAGGTATGCAGTGAAGGAAGCGAGACTACAAAACTCGGTACTGACGAACAGGAACCGTATACAGAGGCATATTTACTTGGGTAAGCAAGCACATCATTGTAACGCCCGACGATTACCAAAAGGGTAA
>NZ_BAABJJ010000005.1:0-1136 GCF_039543245.1 Algibacter agarivorans | reverse complement strand
CTACTTCGGGCCAAGAGTTGTTTTCTTGTATCACCATTGTCAAAGGTTTCTGGTTTATATTCTATTTGTTTGGTTTTAGTTTGCTTAATCTGTTTATTTTCCTGATCTATAGCCTCCCAACGATGTTTTATTCGAATATCTTGCAAGGCTTCTAAAGCTAGTTTTTGGACATGAAAACGATCTGTTACCTGTATGGCTTTAGGAAAACATTTTTTAGCAATCATTTTCATGGAATTAGCCATGTCAAGAGTAATCTCTTTGACTTTATCTCTAAGTGATTTGGGGATTTTAAGTAACTGTTCTATGATAGGCTCTACCTTGGTTCCTTCTAGTATAGCTACTATAGCACCTTTCTTTCCTTTAGCTTTTTTATTGGTGATTATGGTATAGAGTTCTCCTTTGGAGAGCGCGGTCTCATCAATGGATAAATGCCTTCCCGTGTTTTCAGGAAAGATAAGCCACTGTTTGGCATGTGGTTTTTGTTCCCATTCTTTAAACTCACTAAGACAGTCCCTGTAGTGCCTGCTGAGTTTTTTGCCGTCAACGTTATAGAACCCACCTATGGTGTGGCAATCTGAGGCTTTAGTATCTACTAATTTCTTTAAAAAAAGCAGCGAACTCGGTGGTCATCCGTGTTCCCTGTGCTACTAAACCCCAATCTCTTTGGACAACTTTATTTGTTGTTTTATCCAGCCATCTACGCCGTTTTACATGAAGGTATACCGTGTTTCCCCTGAGCGGAAAATCTTGGATGGTCACTTGTTTGTGGAAGCCATGAGCTATTAAGGCACGAGAAGCTTCTTCTTTAGGGGTTACATTGCGCTCTTCGAAGTAAAGGTGCATGACCTCGCCGCTTTTAGTGTTTTTAACTAAATCAAAGTGATTGATTAGAAATTCAGGTAAGATGAGTTTGAGTAAGTCTAGATAATTGTCCAAGGTTCTTTTTTTAACAAAAATCGTAATCTTATTTCAATTCACACACAACTTTTGAGATTGATCCGAAGCGAGACTACAAAACTCGGTACTGACCCTTCGACTACGCTCAGGACAGGCCAAGCAGGAATCGTATACAGAGGCATATTTACTTGGGTAAGCAAGCACATCATTGTAACGCCCGACGATTACCAAAAGGGTAA
>NZ_BAABJJ010000004.1:0-120072 GCF_039543245.1 Algibacter agarivorans | reverse complement strand
ATGTAGAACAAACAGGCTTTAAGGCTTTTAATACTATTGCAAATACAATAACAATAAACTACAGGTCAATCCTAAATTACTTTATAAACAGAAGCACCAATGCTTCAGCGGAATCCTTTAATGCCAAAATAAAGGCTTTTAGAGCACAGTTTAGAGGTGTCAAAATGTAGAGTTCTTCCTTTTTAGATTAACCAGAATTTTTGCTTAAACACAACAATTGTTCTTGATCCTACCTCACGATAAACCAGCTTGCGACTTACTAATGGTTCGAAGCGTTACCTCCGCCCATAAGGGACTTGCACCCTCTAGATTAATTATTTACCTTTCGGTAAATAAAAGATGCCCTTGCTGGGCACACACATTTTGTATAGTGCATAGGGCGGCTGTCAAATAGCAGGTGTCAAATCTGCGCTTCGGCTACTTAGCGGCTTGACAATAAAGTGCTTTTTAACGCCCTACGCACCATACAATTTACCGTTAAACACCTCCTAAAACTCACAACAACAAACACTTAGCCAATGTATCTTCATAAATAGCTTCGTATTGTGGCACTATAGCATGTAAATCAAACTTTAGAGCTTCTTTTCTAGCATTTTCCTTGAAGGTATTTAAACGTGATTCATCACTTAAAATATGTAATGCGTTTTTGGTCATATCTTCAACATCACCAACATCACTTAAGAACCCAGAAACTCCATGAATGTTAACTTCAGGAATACCACCTGTATTACTAGAAATAACAGGCACTCCAGATGCCATAGCTTCTAATGCGGCTAGACCAAAACTTTCTGTTTGCGAAGGCAGTAAAAACAAATCACTAAAACACAATATTTTATCTATTTCGTTACTTCTTCCAAAAAACACCACTTTATCTAAAATACCAAGTTCGGTACAGCGTCTTTCAACTTTTTCTTTTTCAGGGCCTTCACCAATAAACATGAGTTTTGCAGGCATTTCCTTTTGGATATTATAAAACACACTAATAACATCTTGTACGCGTTTTACAGGACGTAAATTACTGATATGGGTAATGATTTTCTCGTCATCATTTGCCATTATACCACGTTGACAATCGGTAAACCCATTATGGTGATATTTTTCTAAATCTATAAAATTTGGAACAACATTAATATCATTTTTAATATCAAATAAACGCAAGGTATCATCTTTCAAATTCTGTGAAACCGCCGTAACAGCATCCGATTTATTAATACTAAACGTTACTGCTGGTTTATAAAATGGATGACTACCAACAAGCGTAATATCGGTACCATGAAGCGTTGTTACAATAGGCACATAAATACCTTCTTCTTGTAACATTTTTTTAGCCATATATGCAGCATAAGCATGGGGAATGGCATAATGCACATGTAATATTTCTATTCCGTGAAGCTTTACCATATCTACCAATTTACTCGATAAGGCCAACTCATAAGGTTGGTAATGAAACAACGGATATTCTGGCACATTTACTTCATGATAATGCACATTATTACTCAACAACTCCAATCTTACGGGTTGGTTATATGTGATAAAATGGATTTCGTGCCCACGTTTAGAGAGTTCTAAACCCAGTTCTGTAGCTACTACACCACTACCTCCAAATGTTGGATAACAAACAATACCAATTTTCATATAATAAGTTTTAAGTGTCTTAAGTTTTGAGTATTTAAAGTTAATATCCTTATAACTTTAAATACTTATAACTTGAAACTTTAAGTACTTTTAATCTTCTATCGCTTCGTAAATTAAGCGTTGTATTTCTGTTCTAATATTTTCTTTTAATAACAAATTTTTCCCTGCATGCGGATAGGTTCTATTCGCTAAAAAAATATACACAATTTCTTCTTCAGGGTCTGCCCACGCATAAGTACCTGTAAAGCCTGAATGACCAAAACTAGTCATTGATATACAGCCACATGTAGGACCGACATCACCCAATTGAGGCTTATCAAAACCTATACCTCGCCTATTATCATTATCACAATAATAGCAAGTATTAAATTTATTAATAGTCTCTGGTTTTAAATAACGCTTTCCGCCATAAAACCCTTTTTGCAAATACATTTGCATAATTTTTGCTACATCGTTAGCATTACTAAAAACCCCTGCATGCCCACCAACACCATTCTGCATGGCAGCTCCCATATCATGTACATATCCATGTACTTTTTGGTATCTGTAATAATCATCAATTTCAGTAGGCACAATTTTTTTACTACTTATTTTATGATACGGGTTGTACATGGTGTAATTAGCACCTAAGGGTTCATAAAAATGTGATTGCGTTAATTGCTCTAGTGTTCTGTCGTAATGGTACTCAATAAATTTCTTTAAAATATAATAGGGAAAATCGCTGTAACGGTATCTTAGGGTTTCTAGGAGCTCTGACTCTTTAATGATTTTAGGTATAGAATCCTGATAATCAGTTCGTAAAAATAAATTTTTAGTTACTTCAACATTGAATTTATCACTGCGTTCATATCTATAATATTTTTTACTCGGACGTTTTGTAATGGTATCTAAAGTATGATAATAAAAAGGTTCC
The DNA here is from genome assembly GCF_039543245.1 of Algibacter agarivorans. NCBI lineage: Bacteria > Pseudomonadati > Bacteroidota > Flavobacteriia > Flavobacteriales > Flavobacteriaceae > Algibacter > Algibacter agarivorans. The sequence goes on along the minus strand of NZ_BAABJJ010000004.1, from coordinate 117,524 downwards.
CATGGCCGTAACCGCGCATAATGAGATAACATGCTTTTTAAAGTAATATGTTCTTTATTTGACCCCTTATATTCGGGTAATATTTCGGAAAGCTTGGTATTTAAAGATACTATACCTTGCTCCTCTAATTCCATTAAAAGTGGCAAGGTTGCTAATATTTTGGTAAGTGATGCCACATCATAAATATCATCAAAACCAACTTTTTCTTTACCTTTATAGGTGTGTTTCCCGAAATTCTTATTATAAATAACTTTTCCTTTTCTAGCCACTAAAAGCTGGATCCCTGGTGTCATCTTTCCATTTACAGCATGTTGCGCCACAGAATCTATTCTACTTAGTTTTTCTGAATTCATGCCCACACGTTCTGGCACGGTATATCCCAATCGTTTAATAGCGTTATTTTGAATCCCATCTCCAGCTTTAAAATAACCTCCTATTGAAACAGGCAAACTCCCTTTAGCTTCTATAGCTCCAAAAATAAGTTGTGCCGATTTTTGTTGGGCAATGTCACTATTTTGATAACTCACTACTATACTTTCAATATTTTCAATGGTCTCTAAATCAGAAAGTGCATAAGGCTTCACAAAAACATCTAAAATAACGGTATGGTTTTCTGCTATTTGCTGTAACCAAATTAGGTCTTTACTAGTAAACTCATGCGCTTTCCAAGGGTTTTCATTAGATCTATGAAATCCTACTATTACTGTATTATAGGCTTTTAACTTCCCTACTATACCGTACAAATTATCTGATGCTATTTCATGAACTTTAGCATACTTTTTTAATTCTTTTAAAAACGTATTCCCTTTGTCATCGCCTAAATTAACATAAGCTATAGTTTTAGTTTCTAATCGTCTAAGTGGTAATAAATCATTATCGTTTTTTACAATAGTTATTGCATTTTCAAGAAGTTCTTCATATAAAACATCATCTTTAAGCCTATTTAAATCTTTCGATAAATCATACAAACCAATAGGTTCATAATGATGCAATCCGACTTTATATTTTGCTTGAAGAATCTTTTTAACCGAGTGCTCTAAACGTGCTTCAGTTATATCACCTTTATTATAGGCTTCCATAATTTTAGAAACCCCAATACCTACATCTTCAGACATTAACATAACATCGTTCCCTGCCATAAAAGCAGCTAAATCTATATCGCCAGTTTCACTAAAATCCGCTGCACCTTTCATGGTTAAAGCATCCGTAAAAATAAGGCCTTGAAATCCTAAAGCATCTTTTAAAATATCTGTAACAATATGTTTTGATAATGATGACGGATAGCCATCGCGAGGTTCTAAACTCGGTACATTTAAATGTGCGACCATAACACTTGAAAGCCCTTCCTTAATGAGTTTTTTATAGGGATACAACTCAATAGAATCAATACGTTTTTCGTTAAAACTTATAGTCGGTAAGGTTTTATGTGAATCTTGATCGGTATCCCCATGTCCAGGAAAATGTTTAGCATTAGCCAAAACACCTGCACTTTGCATGCCTTTCATAAATGCCGAAGCTTTTTGGGTTACATTATCCCTGTCTTCCCCAAAAGAACGATTGCCAATAATAGGGTTTTTAGGATTGGTATTAATATCAACCACAGGTGCAAAATTAAAATGTACGCCTAAACGCTTACAATGCTCTCCAATTTGTCTTCCTGTTTGCTCAACAAGTTTATTATCTTTTATGGCACCAAGCGTCATATTCCATGGGAACGCATATGTAGAATCTAAACGCATGCTTAGTCCCCACTCGGCATCCATACCAATTAACAGTGGTGTTTTAGAAAACGATTGCAACTCATTATTTAATCTAGCCTGCCGATTTGGACCGCCATTTGAATAAATAACACCACCAATATGATGGTCTTTTATGAGGTTAATAATCTTGTTTTTGGTTGCTTTGTCTTGATTAGACATGACCTGAACCATATACAATTGCCCAACTTTTTCAGCCAAAGTAAAAGATGAATACACACTATCTACCCACTTTTTCTGAAATTCGGCATCTTCTGTAAGCAATGGGTTTTTAGTTGTTTGACCAACTATGGAGAGTATAGAAAAAAAGTAAAAAAATAATAAAATGATTTGACGCATAAAAGACTAATTAAGGGGGATATTAGTAATAACAATAAAATTACTAATAATCATGCCAAAATAATACTTTTAAGAAGAAGATAGAAAGACTTTAAGATAGATTTATAACAAGATTATAAACAAAAACTACTCAATTAAATCAATATGTCTGTCGTGGTAACCTAACAAATACAATACGCCATCTAGTCCAATACTAGATATCGAATTTTCCGCATTATCCTTTACTGTAGGTTTTGCGTGAAATGCTATGCCTAAGCCAGCTAAATTCAACATTGGCAGATCGTTTGCGCCATCACCGACTGCTATAGTTTGGCTAATATCTATGCCTTCTTTTAGAGCAATTTCTTTAAGGTATTCTGCTTTTTTATCGCCATCTACAATATCACCAAGGTAACCACCTGTTAAAACACCATCTTTTATTTCTAATTGGTTTGCAAAGACATAGTCCATACCTAATTCTTTTTTCAAATAGTCACCAAAGTATGTAAATCCACCCGATAAAATTGCTGTTTTAAAACCGTAGCTTTTTAGTGTATCAATGAGTCTTTTAGCGCCTTTAGTTATAGGTAAATTGACAGCAACATCGTGAAGAACCTCTTCACTCAAACCTTTTAAGAGCTTCATGCGTCTTTTAAAGCTTTCCTTGAAATCTATTTCGCCTTGCATTGCCGATTCTGTTATTGCTTTTACCTCATCGCCAACACCAGCTAATTCCGCTAATTTGTCGATAACTTCCGCTTGGATTAATGTAGAATCCATATCAAAACAAACCAAACGTCTATTTCTTCTATAAATATTATCTTCTTGAAACGCTATATCGACATCTAAATCGTGAGAAATCTGCATAAATTTCTCCGTAATTTCAGCTTTATCACTTATTTCCCCTCTAATGGATAGCTGTATAGAAGCTCTAGGATACTCCTCCTCTTTAACTAGTGATAATCGCCCGGTAAGTCTTTTTATAGCATCTATATTTAGATTCTTGTCTGAAATGACTTTAGTAACTTCTGATATTTGCTGAGCTGCTAGTTTTTCTCCTAAAATTGTAACGATGTATCTATTTTTCCCTTGAAGCGTGACCCAGTGTTCATAATCATCAAGGGTAATTGGTGTGAATTTAGCGCTAATACCAAGCTCATAAGCCTTGAAAAGTAAGTCTTTTAAAACTGCTGCCGATTTTTTTCCAGCTTGAATTTCAAATAAAATACCTAAGGATAATGTATCATGAATATTTGCTTGACCAATATCCAACACTTTAGCACCATATTCTGCTAAAACAGCGGTTAAATTAGACGTTAAACCTGGTTTATCTTGTCCTGAAATATTTAATAAGATGATCTCGTTGTCCATAATATTGAATTCGTATTTACTTTTTGAATCCCGATAGTTATCGGAACGTAAAAATCACTATTCTATTTGATATATGAAAGTTTATTTTTGAAATAATACCTCGCTTATTTAACAAACCGACCATGCCAACTCTCGCTTGCAGGCACTTCCCAGTTTTCTTTAAATTCCCCAATATTGGTAACAAGATTATTAAAGACGATCGTATTTTTTGAAACGGCTTTATCTTTTGCCATTTTTCGAAAATCGGATAGCGTTTTATAAGCAACATAATCGCCTTGCTTATAGGACACGTTCATTTTATCCAATAAATCAACATTATAGTCTTTTTCTAATTGTTGAATAAAATTGACAGAAGCATCTATAGAGCAACCTGTAGCTTTATTCAAATCTTGGTTTAAGCCAATAATAATGAATCGTTTATATTTTATGGTATATCCAGATTGTAAATCACTGCCATGCGCTGTCCAATTTTCAATAAAAACATCTAGTTTAGATTGAATTTCTTCAAGTTCTTGTTCTGAAAATGAACGGTTAGCTTGGTATATCCAAACCCGTGATTCTTCTGGTAATGTGTTGAAATCTACTAACATTGTACTATTTACGAATTACGATTGTTGATTTACGATTTTTTAAATAAATTATAAATAGGCAATGGATTCCTGCCTTCGCAGGAATGACAAAAACTATAAATCTTGAGCGTTAGCTATAAGTTCTGCAACGTCCATAACTTGAACATCACTTTCTTTTTCTTTGGCTTTTACACCATCCGTCATCATGGTATTACAGAACGGGCAACCCGCTGCAATAATTTCTGGTTTTACATCTAAGGCTTGTTCTGTGCGTTCAACATTTACATCTTTATCGCCTTTTTCTGGTTCTTTAAACATTTGCGCACCTCCTGCTCCACAACACAATCCGTTGCGTCGGCAATTTTTCATCTCGACTAATTCCGCTTCTAATTTCTGAATTAATTCGCGTGGGGCTTCATAAACATTATTAGCACGTCCTAAATAACAGGGGTCGTGAAATGTGATGCGTTTGCCTTTATACTTACCACCTTCGATGCTTAAACGCCCTTCATCTAGCAATGTTTTTAAAAATTGTGTGTGGTGCATGACCTCATAATTACCACCTAATTCTGGATACTCATTCTTTATGGTATTAAAACAATGTGGACAAGCGGTTACTATTTTTTTTACCTCATAAGCATTTAGCACCTCTATATTGGTTACGGCTTGCATTTGAAATAAAAACTCATTTCCTGCACGTTTTGCGGGGTCGCCTGTGCAACTTTCCTCTGTTCCAAGAACTGCAAACTCAACATTAGCTTTGTTTAAAAGCTTTACAAATGCTTTTGTTATTTTTTTTGCTCTATCATCAAAACTTCCAGCACAACCTACCCAAAATAAAACTTCGGGTTGTTTTCCTTGAGCCATGTATTCTGCCATGGTTGGTACTTTTAGTAATTCGCTCATTGTTTAAATTTTAATACCTACACCGTTTTTAAAACCTCGCAGGATATGTGTTGGTTTTGCGTTAGGGATTGTAGTGTAAATCCTTTTTTAAGTTTTTCTCTTAAAAAAGATTGCAACGTAAAGCCCGACCCTTTTCGGGTAACGCCCAAATTATTTAATTATTCGTTTTTCCAATTTAATCTGTCCATTTGATTATATGGCCATGGTGCTCCGTTGTTCTCGATATTTGTCATCATGTTATTGAGTTCGACTGGTGCAGCGGACTGCTCCATAACCAAATAACGACGCATTTCTAAAATAATTGACAGCGGGTCGATACTTACGGGGCAGGCTTCTACACAAGCGTTACATGAGGTACACGCCCACAACTCTTCTTTGGTAATATAATCATCCAGAAGTTGTTTACCGTCATCTTTAAACTCGCCGTTGTTTGTATCTATATTTTTACCAACTTCCTCTAAACGGTCGCGGGTATCCATCATGATTTTACGTGGAGACAACTTTTTGCCTGTTTGATTTGCTGGACATTCACTAGTGCAACGTCCACATTCTGTACAGGTATATGCGTTTAATAATTGTACCCAATTTAGATCTTGTACATCGCTGGCGCCAAATTTTGCAGGTACTTCACCATCATCTTCAGGAACAGCATAGGGATCGGCATTGGGATCCATCATCATTTTCACTTCTTTGGTAACTGCTTCAAGGTTATTGAATTGCCCTTTTGGGGTTAGCTTACCATAATACGTGTTTGGAAACGCCAATAATATGTGTAAATGCTTTGAAAAATACAGATAATTCAAGAATACTAAAATACCGATGATATGCACCCACCATGCTCCGCGTTCTATTATATGCAAGCTACTTTCTGATAATCCAGAAAACCATGGTGCTATAAATTGGCTTATGCTATTTCCTGAATTCATGTCTTGAAAATGAACATCGGTAGCATTCATGACCAAAAACAGGGTCATTAACACCATTTCAAAATACAGGATAAAATTTCCATCGTTTTTTGGCCAACTGGTCATTTCACTTTTCCAGAAACGTGATAATTTTATAATATTTCTACGAATCCAAAATATGGTAACCGCTATGAAAACTAAAATTGCCAAAATTTCGAAAGCAGCAATTAAAAAACCATAAGCAGATACGGGTAAGACAGTTAAACCTATTCTATGTGTACCAAAAAGACCATCAATTATAATTTCTAGAACTTCAATATTAATGATTATAAAACCTATATAAACGACAACATGCAAAAAACCTGCAATTGGGCGACGTACCATTTTACTTTGCCCTAAGGCTATCATCGCCATGTTTTTCCATCGTTGCGATGTATTATCACTAACATCTATAACTTGCCCTAATTTAATATTACGAATAAGCTTTTTAACGTTTTTAGAAAAAAAACCAATTCCAGCTATAAGTATAATAGCAAAAAGTATATTAGGTAAATATTCCATAATTATTAGTTAGATTCTGCTTCTGAATAAGGAATTTCTTTTTTAGATAATATTCTAAAATAGCGTTTTGGGTGTAATTTTATGTCTTCTAAAAGCGCTTCCATTTCTTTTGAAGCGCCTTTTAGATTGTCATACAATGCGTCATCTTTAAGAAGTTTACCCATAGAGCCTTCTCCCTTTTCTAAATTAGCTAATATATTATCAAAATTTTGAAGTGTAGATTCTAAATTTTTTACGGTTTCTTTTAAATTAGATTCTGAAAGCGTAGTTGTTATGTTTGCTAAATTGCCCGTAAGTTTATCGGCATTAGTCAATACATTGTCAATTTTTTCTTGATTATCCTGAACCACTTGATTTAAAGACACAGACGTGTTTTTGAAAGATTGAATGGTAGCACTTAATTCTGAAATACTCGTCTTTAAATTTGATTTCGTTTTATCATCAAAAACATCATTTAAGTTACCAAGCAATGTATCTGCACTAACCATCATTTTTTCAATTTTCTCTTGAAGAGGTGTTAGTCTTTGATTAACCAAATCGGTTAAACCAGCTTTAATTCCACCTGATAAAACATCTTGATCTTTGGCATTAGCAGCACCATCAAACGCTGGAACTATTGCAATGGCTTTACCTCCAATAAGTCCAGTTTCGTATAATTCTGCTTTACTATTTTTAGAGAATTGAAAACTGTTATCCACTAAAAGTGTTACTGATAATTTTCCAGAGCCATCCTCTTTAAATGAAATGTCTTTTACTTTCCCAACAGCTTTTCCACTAATAGTTACTGGTGTAGAAGGCACTACACCTTCAACATTTTCATATTCTGTATAAAACGTACGTGAGGAATCTAATAAATTTTGACCTTTTAGATAATTGAACCCAAAAATAAATAGGACAATGCCCGATAACACAAGTACTCCTATTTTAACTTCTTTAGATATTTTCAAAATAAATGAATTGTTAGAAGGGCAAATTTAATATAAATTTAAAAAGAACAGGTCTAATTAGCTGTTGATTTTAAAGCATCAATTAACGCTATTTTTTTACCTGCTTTAAAAGCTACTATAAAACTAGAGGAATAGCCTTTGTTTCTTGCCTCTTGCTCTAAGACTTTTGTTTCCTCATAACTATTTGTAGAACCATAGAAATATTTATAGAGATTACCTTCTTTTAATCGTGAAATCGTTTTTAGTCCTTTAAAATTATAAGATTTTGTTTCCAATGCTTTGGAACTTGCTGCTATTTGCACTTTAAAGGTTATATCGCTTGTAACGGTTTCTTTTTTGTTTTCAACCTCATCAATAGTCGTATAGTTTCCAACATTTTTTTCTATGCTCATTTTATATTCCAAAATAGCATTCTTGATTGCCATTGACATTTCGCTTTGACCCTTTTTGGAATTCAAGTAAGCGCCTTCTTTTTTATTCGTTAAAAACCCAAGTTCTACCAAAACACTGGGCATTACGGTTTGATGTAAAACGATGAAACCCGCTTGTTTAACCTTTCTGTTTTTACGTTTTAATGTATTCGCAAAATTATTCTGAATTAAGCCAGCTAACTGTATACTTTGATCTAAGTATTCTTCTTGACTTAAAAGAATACTCATGACAGATTCTGGTGAGTTCGGATCAAAACCTGCGTAGTTTTTCTCATAATCCTCCTCCATAAAAATTACGGAGTTCTCCTTTTTAGCAACCTCAAAATTAGTTTTATTCCTATGCGTTCCTAAAACAAAGGTTCCTGCTCCATAGGCTTGACTGGTATGGGAATCGCAATGAATCGAAACGAACAAGTCTGCATTAGCCTTGTTGGCAATTTTTCCTCTCACAAATAAATCAATAAAAACATCTGTTTTACGTGTATAGACAACTTTTATATTTGGGTTCTTCTCAAGTTGTTTTCCAACTGCTAAAACAATTTTTAACGCAATAATTTTTTCTCGATAACCATTTCCTAAATTCCCAGGATCTTTCCCTCCATGACCAGCATCTAAAACCACTACAAATTTTTTAGTAGAAACTTGTTCTGTATTTACAAAAGAAGAAAGTGTTAATACTATTATAAAAGATACGAAAAGTAATATGTTGTTCGTTTTCATCAGGTAAATTCTTTTTTTTAATCGATTTTAAGTGACATCTGTTTAGGCATCATTCTTGATAAAAAGCCCTCGATATTGATGTTTCTTAAAGGACTTTAACGACTAAAAAACTCGGTTTATTTTAATTTTAAATTTTTAATTGAATATTAAATCAATCACAGAAAAATATATGTAATTTTGGCTTTTCAAAAACCGAGCCATACTTTTACAAAAATACATTTAAAAGCGTTGCACACAAACAACTTTAAAATACTTTTTGCATTAAGTTTTACAGTGTTTATTAACACGTTAAGCTTCGCTCAAGACATCCCTAAAAAGGGAAAAGTTATTGACCGAAGTATTAAAGATAGCTTAATAATTGAAACTGATAGTATTTCTTTTCCTGAACTATCAAAAAAACAACAAGATTCTACTTTAACAGATTCCATTCCCCCTGAAAAAGACCTTTTAGAGCATATAGTTAAATACCACGCTACAGATTACAGTAGGTTCAGTCAAAAAAAGCAAAAGCTTTATTTATATAATGAAGCCAAGATTGATTATGGCGATATGAACATAACCGCTGGCGACATTACTATTGACTACATAAAAAACACGGTTTACGCAAAAGGGATTACTGATTCTATTGAAGGTTATACTCAAAAACCTGTTTTTACACAAGGTAGTAATATTGTTGAACCAGATTCTATTATTTTTAATACTGAAACCCAAAAGGCACTTATATATAATTCTAAAACAGAACAGGGAGAAGGTACTGTAATTGCCCAAATAACTAAGAAGGAAAATGATTCGGTTTACTTTTTAAAGAATGCAAAATATACCACTGCCGAAAACCTTGATGATCCTGAATATTACATAAAACTCAGAAAGGCAAAAATTGTTCCTGGAAAAAAAATTGTAACGGGTTTAGCAAACCTTTTTATTTATGATGTACCCACACCTTTAGGCCTACCTTTTGGTTTTTTTCCGCAAAGTGAAAAGCAAACTTCTGGAGTTATCATTCCTACTTTTGGCGAACAAAACGACAGAGGTTATTTTTTACAAAATGGAGGATATTACTTTGCTATTAGCGATTATATAGATTTAGCCGTTTTAGGTGATTATTACACCAATGGCAGTTATGGCACACGTTTAGAAAGCACCTACTCCAAGCGTTATAGATTTAGAGGTAATGTTGGTTTTAGATATGAAAACCTGATTACAAGCGAACGTGGTTTTCCTGATTATGCCAGAAGTACTATCTATAATTTACGCTGGTCGCACAGCCAAGATTCCAAAGCTAGCCCTAGTTCGCGTTTTTCAGCTTCGGTTAACTTAGGTAGTAGCACATACTACCGTAGCTCTGTTAATCAAATAAATTCTGGTGCTTTTTTAAATAACACGCTATCATCTTCGGTGTCCTATTCAAAAACATTTCAGGGAGAACCACAGGTTAATTACAGTGTAACTGCAACGCATTCTCAAAACACAAATACCGAAACCATAAACATGACACTTCCAACGTTTCAAGGTAGTGTAGGCAGAATGTACCCATTTGCTTCCAAAACAGGTTCAAAAAAAGGGATTATTCAAAATATCAATTTACAGTATAATATCCGTGGGGAAAACAGAATTCAGACTACAGATTCTTTGTTCTTTAAAAAAGAAATGTTTGAAGATGCTAAAGCAGGTTTTCAGCACACTATTCCGCTAAGCACCAACTTTAAAGTATTCAAATATTTTAGTTTGAGCGCGAGCACTAATTTTAATGAAGTATGGACATTTAAAACAATTAATAGGTCTTTTGACCCTATTGAAAGAGAAGCCGTAACCGAGGATGTCAACGGATTTGACTCCTATAGAACCTATAATTTCAGTACTAGTTTAGGAACCACTATATATGGTATGTTTAATTTTGAAAAAGAAGGTACAGACAATAAAATAAAAGCCATTCGGCATGTTATTAGACCATCAATAAGCTATAATATCAACCCTGCTTTTGACAAATATTATGATTCTTATGAAGTTGTCAGTGCTGATGGCTTAACCACTACCGATGTTGAATATAGCCGATTTGAACAAGGTGTTTTTGGAACTCCAAATAAAAATTTTTCTAGTTCTATGGGAATTTCAGTGTCCAATAATCTTGAAGCCAAAGTGAGAGATAGAGATAGTACGGCCACTGAACCTAAAAAAATCATTTTATTAAATAACTTAAACTTTTCAACCTCTTATAATTTTGCTGGTGATTCTTTACAATGGAGTCCTGTTAGAATGAGCGGTGGCACTCAGCTATTTAAGAATAAAATGAGTGTGAATTTTGGTGCTACTTTAGACCCTTATGCTCTGGACAATAATAACAAAAAAATAGATAAATTCAATATTAATAATGGTGGAAGTCTTTTTAGGTTAACAAGTGCAAATTTGACAACAAGCTGGTCTTTAGCTAGTAAAAAAGGTGACAAAAAAGACGATAAGAAGGATAGTAGTATACAAGAAAATTTACGCAGTGGTGGTCGTGACGACGATTTATTTGGTGTATCTGAAGACTTTGCTAATCAGCAAATACGAGGAGGCGAAGACAAAGAACAAACGCCAAGTGAATTGTATAACTATAAAATACCTTGGAGCTTAAGGATTGCTTATGCCGTAAACTACTCAAACTCGAGGCGGCAAAATGAAATATCATCGCATTCGCTTATGTTTTCTGGTGATATTGAATTATCCGAAAAATGGTCTTTTGGAGCCTCTTCCGGTTATGATCTAAAAAATGCGGGATTCACCTATACACAACTGCGTTTTGAGCGTGACTTACTAAGTTGGCGTATGAATTTTAGCTGGGTACCTTTTAGTACTAGAAGTTCTTGGAATTTCTTTATTGGAATAAAATCCAGTATTTTGAAAGACCTTAAATATGAAAAGCGCAGGCAACCAGACATTACATTATAAAAATTAAATAAAAAGACCACGATTCTTTTTGTATCAATGAAATCAAGAGATTTCTTTTAAGTAATACCAGAATTTGCAAAAAATGAAAATTTAATATCATGAAAACAATAATTACTACTAAAAATGCTCCTGCTCCCATTGGTCCATATAATCAAGCGGTTTTAACAGGAAATACATTATATACTTCTGGTCAAATTGCTTTTAATCCTGAAACTGGACAGCTTATTTTAGATGATATAAAAACGGAAACCGGGCAAGTTATGCAGAATTTAAAAGCTGTTTTAGAAGCGGCAGATATGACTTTTGAACATGTAGTAAAATCTTCAATTTTTATAAGTAACATGGACGATTTCATACAAATAAATGACGTTTATGGTAGTTATTTTGACGATGCTAATGCTCCAGCCCGTGAAACCGTTCAGGTTGCAAAACTACCCAAAAATGTAAACGTGGAAATTAGCATGATTGCTGTTAAATAAAATTAAGGAAGCTATGTTGAAGTATCTGTTTTGGAATACTTAACAAGTAGCTCTTTTAGCCTAACAACTTCAATAGGTTTAGCTAAAAAATCATCTATCCCAGCACGTTTTGCGCTCTCGATATCCTCCTCAAAAGCACTGGCCGAGACTGCAATAATTGGCGTATTACTAGCTGAATATTTTTTGGTTTCTTTAATGTGCTTTGTTGCTTGATACCCATCCATATCTGGCATATAAATGTCCATAAAAACCATATCGAAATCTAATATCTTATACAATTCAACAGCTTCTAATCCATTTTTAGCAAACGTACAATCTGCACCTTGTCGTTCTAACAAAAACTTAATTACCTTCTGATTCATTCTATTATCCTCGGCAACCAGAACATTAAACTTATTTAATAAAATAGGGTTAAATGCTTCTTCTTCAGTTTTAATATTTAACGTTTTTTTCAGTTGCAAACTAAAATAAAATGTAGAGCCTTCATTTTCTTTACTCTCTAATTTCAACTCACCTCCCATAAACTTAACCAATTGATGAGAAATAGAAAGTCCAATGCCCCCGCCTCTATAATCTCGCATCATACTGGTACTATAGGATACTTCAGAATCATTAAAAATCCGTTTTACTTCTTCAGGTTTCATGCCAACACCTGTATCTTTGATGTAAAACGTTATAATTTGGTCATCATCAATACCAACAGTCTGATCAACGATAACCGATATTTTGCCTGAGTTTGTAAACTTAATGGCGTTATTAATTAAATTGATTAGTACTTGCTGAATTCTTGCTGTATCGCCTAAAACCAAAAATTTGTCTTTTTCTTCAGACAGGAATTTATAATCAAACTCCAGTCCTTTTTCCCATGCTTGGTATTCAAAAACCTTGAAAAGTCTAGATAAATCGGATTTTAAATCAATAGTTAATAAGTCTAATTTTAAATTTCCTGCATCAACCTCAGCATTATCCGTAACCATATTAACCAATTGCAACAAATGTTTTGAAGAATATTCAGCTATTTCAACTTGTGCTTTTTGATCACCAGTTAATTCCGTTTGCTTTAGCATATTCAACATGCCTAATACCGTGCTTAAAGGCGTTCTAACCTCATAACTCATATTAGATAAATAAATAGACTTATGCTCTGCCAGTTTTTCAGAAGCTTCCAATTTGTGCTGCATTTCATCAATTCTAAGTCTATGACTGTTTTTTATAACATCATTTTTTAATTGATTTTTCAAGAAAAACTGTAAGGCAAAAACTTGTATAATGGCAAGAATAAATAAAAATATTGCGGCTGTTTCAGTATAAATTTTCTTCTCTAGAAATAAATATCCGATAGCGAGAATAGCCCCAATTGATATGAAGATAAAAAAAGACAATTTATTTTTTACTTTAACAGATTTTGGGATAAGTGGCATCTACAAAGTTCGTTTTAACAAACTTATCTATAATTATACTATTTAACAAAACTATTATAGCTTATTAAATTTTATAATTCCTTTGAATTTGATTAAATTTAAAATTGGAAAAACCGCATAAATTATATTAATATATGAGAATAGAATACGATATAAAATTAGGGTTTAAAGATGTCATGATTCGCCCAAAGCGTTCAACCTTAAAAAGTCGGTCCGAAGTAAATTTAGAGCGTGATTTTAAATTTTTGCACAGTCCATTCATATGGAGAGGCATTCCTATTATGGCAGCAAACATGGATACTGTTGGTACTTTTGAAATGGCTAAAGCGTTGTCTGAAAAAAAGTTATTTACCGCCATCCATAAACATTATAGCACAGAAGATTGGAATGTATTTTCTTCCAATATCCCTAAAGACATTGAAAACAATATTGCAGTAAGTATAGGTATTGGGGAAAACGATTCTGAAAAACTGGCGCATATTTTTAAATTCAATCCTTTTCTGAAATTCATATGTATAGATGTGGCCAATGGTTATTCTGAACATTTTGCAAATTTTGTAAAGCACACTAGAGACCAATATCCTGACAAAGTAATTATTGCGGGTAACGTGGTAACTGGAGAAATGGTAGAAGAGCTATTACTCTCTGGAGCAGATATTGTTAAAGTTGGAATTGGTCCTGGTTCTGTGTGTACAACGCGTGTTAAAACTGGTGTTGGCTACCCTCAACTTTCTGCTATTATTGAATGTGCTGATGCTGCTCATGGTTTAGGCGGGCAAATAATTAGTGATGGCGGTTGCTCAACACCTGGAGATATTGCTAAAGCCTTTGGTGCTGGAGCAGATTTTGTTATGCTTGGAGGTATGCTCGCTGGACATGATGAAAGCGGTGGCGAAATCATAAAGAAAAACGGAGAACCTTATAGAAAATTTTATGGTATGAGTTCATCAACTGCCATGGAGAAACATGCAGGCGGTGTTGCGGATTATAGGGCGAGTGAAGGAAAAACTGTTGAAGTCCCATATAAAGGATCTGTTGAAAACTCATTACAAGAAATTTTAGGCGGCTTAAGAAGTACTTGCACCTATGTAGGGGCTTCTAGGCTAAAGGAACTAACAAAACGGACCACATTTATTAGAGTTAACGAGCAAGAAAACAGAGTTTACAACTCTTAACACATGCCTGACTTCAACTATAATATATATATGATTTTACAGATAAATTATTGTAACTGTATTGGATATTTTAAAACAAACATAAGAGGGCTTTGTTATCCCAAAAACTGCTGGTTGTTTATTTCTCAAAATTAATTTTTGTTATGTACTTAGAAAAAATATCCTATTCCATATATATGACAATTTATAAAACCTTTTTACCAATTGACCCATTACTACCAGAGGTTAATTGATAAATAAATTCAGGTTTTAGATTTTTTTCTTTTCTATGCGAAACATATAAAATAGCGGTATTACTTTCCGATGCAATTTTATTTATCAACCCAGAAAACAATTTAGCATCAACATCATCAAGTCCATTTGTTGGTTCATCTAAAATAAGCAATGGCGGTTGTTTAACCATAGCTCGGGCGATTAACACCAAACGCTGATGCCCAATAGATAATGACAAAAAATTACTTTTTCTAATATCGAACATATCCAAAACATACAACCATTGTTGAGCTATTTTAATTTGCGCATGTGTTGGCATTTTATATAAACCTATAGTATCATAAAATCCAGAAACAATCATATTTCCAATAGAGTCCGAGCGTTTAAAACCTCTTAATATTTCAGATGAAAAATAGCCTACCTTTTCCTTTATATCCCAAATACTTTCACCACTCCCCTTTTTTATTCCAAACAATGTAATGTCTTGTCCGTAAGCTTTTGGGTTATCTCCTGATATTAAGGATAAAAGCGTGCTTTTTCCAGAACCATTAGAGCCTATTAATTGCCAAAACTCACCAGATTTAATCTCCCAACAAATATTATTCACAATAGTTCTTTCATTGTATGCAATGGTAACATTATTAAAACACACAAGAGGATTAACAGGGGTACTAGCTATTTTATAAGGTTGCGGAAGTGCTTCAACAAACCTTTTACTTTCTGTTATCTCAGATTCATCAATGTTTTTAATAGGAAAAAATTCACCTTCTTGCACTTGAAATATGTCATTTATAAAAGATAAAATATCAGCTTTTCGATTTGTAATCTGAACTATTGAGATTTCTTTACTTAAATGCTCTAATGTCTTTTCAATGTAGCTTTGTGCGGTAATATCTAAATTTCCAAAAACATTATCTACAATAATGTATTCTGGATTTTGGGAAATAATATGGTTTAATAATGCTTTTTTTCGCTCGCCCTCTGAAGACTTTTGCAAGCTATTTTTAGTTTCGGTAACCACATCAAAGTGTCCATGATGAATTTCTTCTGCTATAAATTTATTTAAAGTTATTTCAGAAAAAAGAGCACCTTTTAAATTGGAAAGCGTACTAATAAATTGCCCAGATATAATGCGCTCAATAAGTGCTTGCTTATTGTCTTTATTAGAAATGTAAACCGCTAGGTGTTTGTCCAAATATTAATATTTGAAATATGAAATCTATAAATCTTTTGTATGAAAACCTACTAAACCATCAATAGGTCTGCGCTCAAAATTACCTACTTTAAAGCCCATTTCTTCAGCAACTTCTTTGATTTCCTTTTGCGAGAAATATGCAATCGAACCTGCAAAATGTACTGGAACAGTTTTAAGCTCTTCTTTATATTGCATAATCATATTAGTAGCGAATAAACGAATGCCTTTCTTAATAAGGTTTATGGTATATTCTGAATCTTTATGCAAAAACATAAATTCAGCAAAATTTGCTAGATAGGCGTTTGGGTTAGGCTGTTTATATAAATTGTACTTAATATAATCAGGCTCCATATTATATTTACTTCCAAAAGCTATTTTAACATTTTCAGGCATGTTATTGAAGTAATAATCTCTAATGAGTTGTTTCCCATAATAATTACCAGAAGCATCGTCCATAAGTGTGTATCCCAAAGATTTAACACGCTGATGTAAATTTTCACCATCATAATAACTACAATTGGAACCTGTACCCATAATACAAACTACAGCAGCTTCTTTTGGATGATTGATTGTAGCGTATACGGCAGCCAATGTATCTTCGTTTACTTCAACTTTGGCGTTAGGAAATACATCTTCTAGCACCTCTTTTAACATCATTCTTGGATTTTCCGTACCACAACCGGCACCATAGAAAAACACATGAGTAACTTTATCGCTATTATTCTTTAAATCCTTACTTTTTCTAATTAATTTATAGAGTTTCTTTTCTGATAAAATTGCCGGATTAAGACCTTTAGTACGAATCTTTTCAAGTAATTTATTTCCGTTATTATCTACTGCAATCCAATCAGATTTTGTAGAACCACTATCAACAATTAAAATCATAAGTATAAGGATATAAAAAAACTCCACAGACTACTGTGCCTATAACACAATAACTCTATGGAGTTATTATTAGTAATTTAAATTTTTATTTTACTGACGCAATGTGTTGTGCCAAATCTACTAATTTAGTTGAATAACCAAACTCATTATCATACCAAGATACTAATTTAACAAAACCATCATTTAATGCCATACTTGCGTTAGCATCAAAAGTACTCGTTTTTGGTTCAGATACGAAATCTTGAGATACTACCCCTTCTTCAGTATATCCTAAAACACCAGCTAATTCTCCTTCAGAAGCTTCTTTTAAAGCAGCTTTAATTTCAGCCCAAGGCGCTGGTTTTTCCAAACGACATGTTAAATCTACTACAGATACATCAACAGTTGGTACTCTAAAAGCCATACCTGTTAATTTTCCGTTTAATTCAGGAATAACTTTTCCTACTGCTTTTGCAGCTCCTGTAGATGCCGGTACGATGTTATTTAAAGATGCACGACCTAATCTGTAATCTTTTTTAGATGGTCCATCAACAGTAAATTGAGTTGCTGTTGCAGCATGAACTGTAGTCATCAATCCTTCAGCAATTCCGAATTTATCGTTAATTACTTTAGCAAGTGGTGCTAAACAGTTTGTAGTACAAGATGCATTAGATACAATAGTATCAGCAGCGGTAACATTTTTATGATTTACACCCATTACAAACATTGGTGCATCAGCAGATGGCGCAGAAATAGCAACCTTTTTAGCTCCAGCAGTAATATGTTTTTGGGCACCTTCTAAGTTTGTAAAGATACCAGTACAATCTAAAACAACTTCTGCTCCAACAGCATCCCATTTTAAATCTTCTGGGTTACGCTCAGCAGTAATTCTGATTTCATTACCATTGACAACCAAGTTTCCATTGTTTGTTGAAATAGTTCCATCAAACTGTCCGTGAACAGAGTCATATTTTAATAAGTAAGCTAAGTGCTCTACATCCAACAAATCATTAATTCCTACTACTTGTATATCAGGTCTTGAAGCTGCTACTCTAAAAGCTATTCTACCTATTCTACCAAATCCGTTAATTCCAATTTTTAATTTTGACATAATCGTGTTTATAAATGTTAAGTGCTCATGATATCTGAGACACGCAATAATTCTAAGTTTATTTTTGTTTTTCCTTTAATGGCATTATCTAATGGTGTAAGTTCCATTTTTCCGTTTAATAAGCCAACCATATAATTGGTTTGCCCATTTAACATGGACTCAACGGCTTTAACTCCCATTCTACTTGCTAAAACTCTATCAAAGCATGAAGGACTTCCTCCGCGTTGCATATGACCAAGAACTGATACTCTTACATCATAATCTTCCATGTTTTCATCAACATAGTCCTTAAGCTCAAAAATGTTTTTACCAATTTTATCACCTTCAGCTACAATGACTATACTTGAGGATTTTCCAGATTTTCTACTTTTGTTTAAGGACTCTACTAATCTATCTAAGCCTAAATCTTCCTCTGGTATTAAAATCTCTTCTGCTCCACCAGCTATACCAGTGTTTAAAGCTATATGACCAACATCACGTCCCATAACCTCGATAAAAAATAAACGGTTATGTGAACTTGCAGTATCACGAATTTTATCAATAGCATCAACTACCGTATTAAGTGCCGTATCAAAACCTAAAGTATGAGAAGTTCCTACTATATCATTATCTATAGTACCAGGAATACCCATTACTGGGAAACCAAATTCTTGATTAAAAATAAGTGCTCCGGTAAATGAACCATCACCACCAATAACTATTAATCCTTCAATCTCGGCTTCAATTAAACTCTGAAATGCTTTTTGTCGTCCTTCAACAGTTCTAAATTCTTTAGAACGTGCAGATTTCAATATAGTTCCACCTTTATTAATGATACCTTTTACGCTTCTGGCATCCATCTCGTTAAAATCTCCTTCAATCAAGCCTTCATAACCGCGATAAACTCCTATACATTTTATATTATGGTACGCACAAGCTCTAACTACAGAACGAATGGCTGCATTCATTCCTGGAGAATCGCCTCCCGATGTTAAAACTGCTAATTTTTTTATTGTTTTTGGCATTAAATATTCTAATTTAAATGGTAAAATTACTAAACAAAACCCACATATCTATAGCATTTACAGTAAATTACTGTGACTTCTAAAACTATAACGTTTTAGTTGATAAAAAAATCGTGCCGGATTAAAAAATTAATAAAAAAGGGCTAATTTTCTGATGATGACTTAATAGAAATATATTCTGGTAATGCATTTCCATCTCCGTTTTCTGTTTTTCCCAAGACCTGTTCTTCCTCTTTTTTAGATTTTTTAAAGAGTTTTTGGAGAAGTTCCTTAAACGTATCAAAATCTACATTATAAGACAGTCCCACTCCTTGAGTATAACCTATTTGCTCACCAAAATTTTGAATACTATTTTCTCGATTGAATACTTTGGCTGTAAGCGTACCTTCTTCATTTAAAAGAAAATCTATTTCCACATCGCCTGCAATAACAGTTTCTGTAGCGCCACCTACCGGAACACCTACCTTACCGTTAATTAGTACGCGGTCGCTAATTTGAGTTTGTAGCGTTACGCCAAACCTATCATCTGTTTGATAGTCCGGTCTGTTTTGTCCCGCTTCATAATTTAAACCAATATTAAGTTTACTATCAGCACTAGTAAAAATACCATTAATTATCCCATTAAGTCGTTCTGCAATGGTTCCTGAAAAATTGACTTCGTTTAAGCCTCTAGAAAAGGAGCCAGTAGATATTAAATATAGAGCTTGATTTTGTTTATCTTCATCAGACTCCAATCTATATTGAAGCTCTGATTTTATAGTTGAACTTACATTAGGAAACTCAAAACTAAATTCAGGCTTTGGTTGTTCTAAATCGCCTCTTATAGCAATATTCAATTCTACAGGAATACTCCTGTTTATGGGATTGTCTAGCAAAGGTGATGGATTTGCTTGCGTTTTATATATGGCCAACATGTCTATTTGGGCTTTTAAAGGGTCGCCTTCCCACGCAATAGTACCACCTGGCTGAACCGTAAATTCTTTTTGAATAATACCACCATAAGCGAAATTATAAACCCCTTCGAATACCGCAAAATCCCCCCACATATCAAACTTTCCATTAGTGTTAATTTCAACTAACAAACCGCCTATACCTCGTCCTTTTAATGAATGCCCTGTGTTTTTATCAATAATAATTTCCACTTCGGCATCTTCAGTAACATCTAATTCGAAATCTAGTTCTAATCCTCTTATTTCTTCAAAAACAACTTCAGCACCTTCTTTTCTCGCTTCTTTTTCTTCTTTGGTTATAAAATGGATAAACGAATTATCGCCAAAGGATTCAGCATCGCTCAACGGAATTTTAAACACTGTGCCTCGCTTTGTTTCCCCCACCACACTAATAACTAATTGGTCTGTTGGTCCAGATATTCTAGCCCTTCCGCCAATAAAACCAGTACCATAATACAATGATTCTTCAGACTCTTTGGTGTCTAAAACCAATAAACGTGAGGTAGATAAATCTAAATCTAATCCCCACTTTGAAAAATTAACATGACTCAAGTCGCCATTTAACTCGCCTTTAGAATTATATTTGGTATCCGTTAACTTAATATTATTAAAAATAAAGCTTTGTTTTTTTAGTGTTACCGATGCTTTATTATTGAAATCAAAATCGACATTAAGATACGGAATACCCAATCCGCCTTTATTGATTATTAGATTACCATTAATGTCTGGACGTCTTAAATCGCCAACCACTTTAACATCACCAGTAACATCTCCTCGAATATTACTCAAAACGCCAGCTAGCAATGGATTTAGGGGAAATAAATTAAAGTTATTAAAATCTAATGCGACATCTATTGTGGACTGTTTTCTTGAAACATCTATATCACCTTTGGCACTAAAGGATTTTAAAAAATCATCCTTAATAGTAGCGTCTACTTTGTAATTAGTAAGGGATTTATTACCTGTTATTGTAGCATCAAAAGAACCTAACAAGAAATCATTTACTTTAAAATCATCAATAACAATCGTTGAGTTTGGAAGATACGTACCGTTTTGCTGAAGCAGATCCAACTTACCATTTACGTTTCCTGCCAATGCTAAACTATCAATATCTGGTGTGATTTTAGCTAAATCAACATTAGTAAAATTCAGTTTTATATCTTTTTGCGTAGAGTCATTTATAAAACCAGAGAGCTTAATTTCTTCATTATTATGATTAATCCTAAACTTATCAATATTAAAGTTTGTTAGCTTTTTATTGAAGGCAATTTTATGAAACTTATCCTGGTTTTCATTAATGTTCCATTTGTTATCCTTAATAGTAACATCAGACTGTTTGAAACCAATTACAGATTCGCTTTTTTCATTTATAGTATGGTAAAAGCTTAAATTATAACTATCATCATTTCGCTTACCGCCATTAAATTCAGAACGCATAAACAGCGTGTCGTTTACGGTAACATTAATTAAATTGAATTTAGAAATGTTATAATATTTGGTGTTTAAACTATCAATCTCAACGTATGTATTAAATACGGGGTTACTATTATCGACTTGCAGTTCAATATCATTAGCAAAATAGTCTAACAGTTTTATTTTTGGCGATTTAAAGGTCAACTTGAATTTTTCTTCATCGCTTTCAACACGCCCTCTTATGTATGTGTTTGCACCAACTTCTATCTCTGGGTAAACCACTTCTACAATTTTATTATAAATTTTAAAATTAAAATCTATACTTTGGTTGGTTTCGACATTATGCGGTATGTAATTGGTATATATATGTCCGATAGAATTTTCAAATAGCTTCTTTAAATCTTTGAATAAGAAACGTCCTTTTAAATTGCCTTCAATAATATCTGGTGAGTTAAATTCAATAAATCTAATGTCCTTTTCAAATCTAGAGGACACATTAAATCTATCAAAATAGTAGGTGTCATGTTCATTTTTATAAACCGTATTATTGAAGGTTATTTTTCCGTAAGCATCATCTAAATTACTACTGTTCATATTCATTCTAACCTTACTCTTGAAAATCGAAATACTATCTTTTTTTACAAAATTTAGTATGTTTAAATTAGCATAATCAACAACAGCCTCAAAATCATACTTTCTTATAGCTTCTGAAAAATCTATTAATCCTGTAAAATTTAGATTTAGGTTTTTATCGTTTACAATTAGGTTTCCGTCAAAAATTCTATTTTTAACATTACCTGCTACTTTTAAGTTTTTATAATTATACTTATTGTATTCAATTTCGAAAACATCACCTTTTACTTTGGTATCAATCTTTTCATTGGTAAACCCTTTACCATTAACATCAAAATTTAATGATGCATTACCAACATTAGGATCATTTAAGAACGTTCCGAAATCAAACGCTTTAAAAACGATATTCCCTTTGTAATCTGCATTATCAATATCATTAATCTTGTTTATTTCTAAGTTGGAATCAACAAAACCTAAATCTGTATCTATTTCAATATTTGCAATAACTTTAGATGATGTTACTTGAGAGTTACCTACAATTGTAAACTTCCCTACCCTATCAAATGAAGTTGGTATGGCTTCACCTAAAACATTTGGCAACAAGGCTTTTAAATCTTTATAAGTAGAAGATAAATTCCTGAATTTACCATTCATATAGAAGTTGTCAGCTTCTTTATTAAATAGGTTTTTAAATTTAATATCACCATAAACCTTGGTATTGGCACTTGTAGTTAACTTTAAATTATTGGTTTGCAAATCATTTAAAGTTCCTGAAGCATCTACACTAAACTTTGCAGATTGATTTACTCCAAATTCATTATAAAATGTATTGAGTTCATCAAGCTGAACATTGGAGTCTTTAAAGCTTGCGGTTACAAAAACCTTGTCTACAAAATATTTCAAATCTTCTCTCATATAAGAGAACTTTAAATCACCATTTAAAATTGAATTTGGTGTTTTTATTTGAAGATTTCCAAAAGTCATATCTGTTAAAGTATAACTAAAATCGGTCATCAAATTTTTCACCTTTACACCTCTGCTATCTTTAAAAGCTAACGTGTTTATCCTAGCACTCACATCACTTCCACTAATTAAAAAATTGGTAGCGTTAATGTTTAAGTCCTTAAAATGAAGGACTTTTACTGTTTCTTTATTCTCATTAGATAATTTGAAAACACTATTATAAATGGATACATCACTAGAGGACAGTAAAAATTTACTTTTCCCTGTTCTAGGGTTATCATTTTCAAATCTATCTACAAAAACATCGAGGTTTGTCTCGGTTTCTCCGTGATATGTTTTAATGTTAAATAAGAGGTTTTCAATATCAATATCACCAAAAATTAGTTTTCCTTTATATAAATTTCCAAAACTTAAAATAGAAGTATTAAGTTCTGTGATACTTATGAGTGTGTCTTTTTTATAATCTTCAATGTATATGTTTTTAATCTCTACATCGCCATTAAATTGCAGGCTAACTTTACTGATGTTGATGTTGGTATTAAAACCTTCGTTTAGTTTTCTTGTAGCGTATTTTCCAAGTCCAGTTTGAACAGCAGGGATAGATAGTATCAACACCAAAATGATGAATAACATGAGTAGGATACCCACTATTTTTGATAGTATTTTAAGAAATTTTTTGATGCCCTTAAAGTTACAACTTAATTAAGAATAAACTACTTTTGTAATTACGAGTAAAAGTAACGATTGAGATGTTTATTCGCTTTCAAAATTAACAATTATTGTGCCTAATTTTTATTAATGTCTTCACAAAATATTTATATCCTAGGAATTGAGTCCTCTTGCGATGATACCGCTGCTTCTGTAATACACAACGGGCGTATTTTAAGTAATGTTGTAGCTACTCAAAAAATACACGAAGCCTATGGTGGTGTTGTGCCAGAACTAGCTTCAAGAGCACATCAACAAAACATAGTCCCTGTAGTACACCAAGCTCTTGAAAAAGCAAATATTACTAAAGAACAACTTAACGCTATTGCGTTTACCAGAGGACCTGGATTAATGGGGAGTTTATTGGTAGGAACGTCTTTTGCTAAATCTTTGGCCTACGGATTACATATTCCTTTAATAGATGTTAACCACATGCAAGCGCACATTTTAGCACATTTTATAGATGAAGAAGGCTTTAACAAACCGCCTTTTCCGTTTTTAGCCATGACTATTTCTGGTGGCCACACACAGATTGTTAGAGTGGACAATTATTTTGACATGAAAGTTATTGGGGAAACCATTGACGATGCCGTTGGTGAAGCTTTTGACAAAAGCGGAAAAATTCTAGGCTTAGGATATCCCGCGGGTCCTGAAATTGATAAACGTGCCAAATTAGGCAATCCAAAGGCATTTCAATTTACGAAGCCTAAAGTAGAAGGTTTAAATTTTAGCTTTTCAGGGTTTAAAACAGCCGTGTTATATTTTGTTCAGCGTGAAGTAAAAGCAAATCCTAATTTTATATCAAAAAACTTAAATGATATATGTGCGTCAATTCAATACACTATTATTGGTATTTTGATTGATAAATTGAAACTAGCAACCAAAGAAACCGGCATCAACCACATTGCAATTGGTGGAGGCGTTTCTGCTAATTCTGGTATACGGCAAGCGTTAAAAGATGGTGAGCAAAAATTTGGTTGGACCACCTATGTGCCTAAATTTGAATTTACTACAGATAATGCTGCTATGATAGCCATTGTTGGTTATTTAAAATATTTAGAAGCAGATTTTGCTGAACAAGATGTTGTGGCTTCGGCGCGGTTAAAAATATGAATTCAGTCGCAGTATTCAGTCTCAATAAATATGATTGAAGCTTTTAAAATTATTGAAATGGTAAGGGCTGCCGCATTAAAAATATTTAGCCACGAATGTTACTAATATTAACTAATATTTGAAAAATCTCAAGTTTTTTTTATTCGTTCTAATTTGTGTATTCGTGGCTAAAAATGGGACTATTGACTTTAACTCGTATGCCCTTTAGAAACAGTATTATAGTTGTTTCTATAACTTGATATATCTCAAATAAAATCATAAAACCAAAGTTATAAACAACAGCTTCTTAAAAACTTATTTCAGCTTCATCAATATTACCCACGAATACTTTTAAATTTGAAACTGAATTAAAAACCTCATTATGCTTAAACAATTACTTGTTTTATTTTTCATTTGTATCACATCTTTATTAACCGCTCAAAACAAAGATGAAGAAGCACTCAATGTTATTGAAACCTCCGAGCAAGCCCGTTTATTTCTTAAAACCAAATCTTCAAAAGAGAATAAAATATTCACTTTCAATGAAGAAAAGCACAAAACAGATTTAGCAAAAGCTTTATTTGAATTAGAAAAAGGCAATATTAAATCTATAAGAACAGAACGCGATAAAACCTTTTACAAAGTATTAGAAAAAAGCAGCAAACCTTATTTTAGAGTATCTTACATTTTTTTAGATGGTGCTAAATACTCCCTAGAAAGTATAAATAAACTTAGAGAAACACTCATTGAAAAACACAATAATGGTTCGCCCTTTAGTTTTTTAGCAAAACAATATTCCATGGACCATAATGCCAATAGAGGTGGAGATACTGGCTGGTTTACAGATGGTGAGATGCTAACCGATTTTGAAAATATAGTAATTTCCGAACATCATGAACTAGAAGCTATTTATACTATAGATATCCCTTCAAAAAATTGGTATTATCTTGTTTTACAATCGCATGAACCTAAAGATATTTCAGAAATAAAAGTTTTAAAAATTGTAGAAACAGCCAAATAATGCAACTATTTTATAATTCGGAACTCACAGAAAACACCTTGCAATTTTCTTTTAATAAAGAAGAAAGTAAGCACATTGTTAAAGTACTTCGGAAAACCCTTGGCGATACATTACACATAACCAATGGCAAAGGCTGGCTGTTTACTGCCGAAATTTCTATACCAAACATCAATAAATGTATTGCTAATATAGTTTCTAAAACACTACAACCTAAACACAATTATAATTTACATTTGGCGGTTGCACCAACAAAAATGAATGACCGCTACGAATGGTTTTTAGAAAAAGCTACCGAAATTGGTGTTGATAGCATCACACCTATAATTTGTGATCATAGTGAACGTAAGTTCATTAAGCATGAACGTTTTGAGCGTATTATACAATCAGCTATGAAACAATCTTTAAGCTGCTGTCTTCCAAAATTAAATGAAGCTATAAACTTTAAAGACTTTATAAAACAAGGTTTTACGGGCGATTTGTTTATAGCACACTGCGAAGAAACTGATAGAAAATCTTTAAAACAAGCGTTGAAACCAAAAACGGACGTTACCATTTTAATAGGTCCAGAAGGCGATTTTTCTGTTAAAGAAATTGAAATGGCCGTTCAAAATAATTTTATTCCCGTAACTTTGGGAGAAACCAGATTACGCACAGAAACTGCAGCTATTGTTGCTTGCCATTCCGTGGCATTTGTAAACGAAGTCCATAATGGGCAATAATTTATTTAAAAAATATGAAGCTTATTTTTTCTGCTTTCTTTTTTCTCTTCTCTATTTTAATATTTAGCCAAGATTTAGCCATTTTAAAATATAAAGGTGGTGGCGATTGGTACGGCAACCCAACCGCTTTAACAAATCTTATTTCTTTTTGCAACGAAAACATTAATACCAAAATAAACCCAAAACCACAAACGGTTGAAGTTGGCAGCCCAGATATTTTTCAGTTTC
Source organism: Algibacter agarivorans (assembly GCF_039543245.1). NCBI lineage: Bacteria > Pseudomonadati > Bacteroidota > Flavobacteriia > Flavobacteriales > Flavobacteriaceae > Algibacter > Algibacter agarivorans. Next base: position 90,982 of record NZ_BAABJJ010000004.1, on the reverse strand, counting down.
CTATGTTACACATGACCGGGCATGGTAATGTTTATTTTAGTGAGACCGATATTGAAAACTTAAAGAACTACTTATTTTCTGGTGGATTTTTACATATTGATGACAATTATGGCATGGAACCATATATTACAAAAGCACTTAAAAAAGTGTTTCCAGATAAAGATTTGATAGAATTACCAACGAATCATGCTATTTTCAATAGTGTTTATAAATTTTCAAACGGGTTACCTAAAATACATGAACATGATGGTAAGCGCCCACAAGCTTTTGGTATTTTTCATGAAGACAGACTAATTTTATTGTTTACTTTTGAAAGCGATCTAGGTGATGGCTGGGAAGACCCCGAAGTCCATAACGACCCGCAAGACATTAGGTTGAAAGCACTTAAAATGGGTGCCAATATTGTTAAATATGCGTTTGAGAATTGAATATCTCGCAAAGATGCTAAGTCGCAATGAAAGAACTGCTAACTGCTACTGAATACTCTAATTAAAAAGATGCAACTCACACACTACAATACTGCTTTTCAGTCTAAAACCTTCCCAATAACATTAGTTTGCGATAATGTTACCAATGCCCCGAACATAGGCAGCCTATTTAGAATTGCTGATGCCTTTGGAATTGAAAAACTCATCCTTTGTGGTGAAAATATTCAGTTAGGACGGAAAATGTCAAAAACCTCAAGAGCAACAGAAAAAACAGTTAATCATGAAATTCATGAAACTGCATCAGAAGTCGTTGAACATTTAAAATCTAAAAATTATCAAATTATTTCGCTCGAAATAACGACCTTAAGTAAACCTATACATACGTTTACATTTTCAACAGAAAGCCCCATTGCTTTAATTATTGGTGATGAGAATTTTGGTGTTTCAGAACACATTCTTAATCAATCTAATGCCGTAATTCATATTGATATGTTCGGTCAAAATAGTAGTATGAATGTGGTACAAGCAACCAATATTGCATTATATGAAATGACCAAACAACTTTTATAAACAGTTTTATATATTTACTACATGAATTCTAACATCATTTCTAACGGTATTTTAAAAGCTGTAGGCATTATATTGGGCATTGCCTTAACACTTTTCTTTTTATACCAAATTCAAGCTGTAATTGGCTATATAGCTATTGCTGCAGTAATTTCATTAATTGGAAGACCTATTGTTTTATTCTTAGAACGCAGATTAAAATTTAAGAATACCATTGCGGTTATAGTGTCCATGGCGCTTTTACTTGGTGTTTTTGTTGGACTAGTCGGGTTGTTTATTCCATTAGTTATAAAACAGGGTCAAAATTTGTCACTGTTAAATATTGAAGAACTTCAAACTAATATTGAAAATTTATATAGCGAAATAATAACCTATTTTGATTTACACCAAATAGATGTAGAGCAGTCTTTAAAAGAATCTAACTTACTTTCAAAGATAGATTTCTCATTAATACCAGATTTTTTAAACTCGGTAGTTAGTGGACTCGGAAGTTTTAGCATTGCATTGTTTTCGGTATTATTCATATCCTTTTTCTTTTTAAAAGACAGCCGATTATTTGAAAACGGTCTTTTAACTTTTATACCAGATAACAAAGAGTCACGTTGGAAAAATTCTTCAACAAAAATCAAGGATCTACTCTCCAGATATTTTGTTGGCCTTATTTTTCAAATTTTGATTTTATTTATTATTTACACCATAGGGCTTTTAATTATAGGTGTTGAAAACGCAATAGTAATAGCTTTTTTATGTGCTTTACTAAATCTCATACCTTATGTTGGTCCTTTAATTGGTGCGTTTTTAATGCTTATGCTTACCATGACGAGCAATCTTGGAGAATCTTTTAGCCTTGTTATTCTACCTAAAACATTCTGGGTTTTTATAGTCTTTATGATTGGGCAATTGGTTGATAATTTTGGAAGCCAGCCTATTATATTCTCAAAAAGTGTAAAATCACATCCGCTTGAAATTTTCTTAGTGATTTTGATTACTGGTATTTTATTTGGAGTCATTGGCTTAATCATAGCCATACCAGCTTACACGGCTATTAAAGTTATTTTGAAGGAATTTTTATCCGAAAACAAAATTGTTAAAAAACTAACTAAAGGTTTATAAACTTAATTTTTGAATAAGACTATTTTAAATATTGACATTCAAGAATTTATAAATTTGAATTTGAATTCTGATGTTAATACTTTATTGTTAAAAGGAACGAGATTTGATGCCGTTGAGACTAAAGAAATCATAGAACAAATTGAAGCAAAAAAGCGTTGTGAAAAAAAATTACCAACATGGTTTACAAGTAAAAACATATATTATCCCAATAAATTAAATATTGAACAAACCTCATCAGAAACTACAGCACAATATAAATCTGAGCTAATAAGTGGCCAATCCATCATTGATTTAACAGGAGGTTTTGGTGTGGATTGTTTTTACTTTTCTAAACAGTTTAAGACTGTTACCCATTGCGAGATAAATGAATCGTTATCTAAAATTGTTAAGCACAACTACAAACAATTAGGCGCTCATAATATTGAAACCATTAAAACTGATGGTATTGAATATTTAAAAACTTCAGGCAAAAAATATGATTGGATTTACGTTGACCCCTCTCGTAGACACGATAGTAAAGGCAAAGTATTCTTTTTAAATGATTGTTTGCCAAATATTCCAGAGCAATTAAATTTAATCTTAAAAAAAACGAATAACATTTTAATTAAAACGTCTCCTTTATTGGACATATCTATTGGTATTGGCGAATTAAAACATGTTAAAACCATTCATATAGTTGCTGTTAACAACGAGGTAAAAGAATTACTTTGGGTTTTAGAAAACGGTTATAATGATGTTGTTACTATTGAGACCGTTAATATCAAAAAAGAAACCAACGACTATTTCAAGTTTTCAATTGAAAATGAAAAACAAATAGAATCAAAATACAGCAAACCGCTCACCTATTTATACGAACCTAATAGCGCCATTTTAAAATCTGGCGCATTTCATTCTATATCTTATCAGTTAAATGTTTTTAAAATTCACAGACACTCTCATTTATATACTAGTAATCTATTAATTGATTTTCCTGGTAGGATTTTTAAAATTGAAAGCATTGTACCTTATAACAAAAAAGAGTTAAAGAAACTAGGTATTAAAAAAGCAAACATAACCACGAGAAATTTTCCTGAATCTGTCCAAAATATCAGAAAAAAATTCAACATTAAAGATGGTGGTTCTAACTATTTGTTTTTTACGACAGATTTAAATAATAATAAGATTATTATATCAACTTTCAAGCTAGAATAAAATTTGACAATAGTTTATTCTATGTATTCTTATAAACCCCTTAAAGCTGAGAATATCGTTATTCATTTCACCTACTAATTGATATTTTTTTGGAGCTTTTAAATACAGATTAAAATTTTATACACAACAAAAAACCAGAACAAATAAATGCTCTGGCTTAGTTTTATTTAAAACCTGTCAACCTATTTTTAGACGACTCAGGTTCTTTATTTTTCAAAATAATGTCATCTACTTAACCAAACCTATGGTTATTTTTCAACCGGAATCAAAGTATAGGTATATTTGTAATCTCCTGGTTTTACCCTAAACTGTTCATGTGGCTCTGCTCTAAACGACCAGGTATTGTCGCCTCCAACGCCCATTTGAACAAGATCTATATTAACGGTTAAAGCATCACGATCAACTAACTCGTTGGTATGTTTGGCAGCTTCAATATTATAAGTGCTATAAGGTAGCACACTAAAGTTTAAAGGCACTTCACCTTTAACCATAAGCCCTTTTCCTGAGGCATTTTGAACTTTAAACCAATGCGTATCCATATGGTTTCCATATTCTTCAGGAAATACATAGCCATAACTCATAGTATTTACATCCCCTTTATAAACACCAACAAAAGCTCCTGTTTGTCTGTCTTGATAATTGGCCTGTGGCCCTTTTCCAAAATAGGTTACATTTTTATATTGATTTGAAACATCAAACTGCATGCCTATTTTTGGGATATTCGGAGCACTTTGATCTATATGGTTTGTATAATCAACCTGAATTTGACCATTTCCAAAAATCGAATATACCAATGAAACTGATGTTTTAGGGTTTTCAATTTTGCCATCAATTTTTATCATGACTTCACCCATATTTTCATAATTTATCGAAGTGTTTTCAACCTTAAACCGATCTCCTGCTTTCATCCAATTGCGTTCATTAGTTTGTTTTTTGCTCTTTCTATAAGCTGCATCATTTTCTGTTTCTGGTCTCCAAAAATTAAGTTTTAAAGGGCTTTTAAAAAACTCTCTCCCTTTAAATTTATATGAAGAGAGAAGGCCTGTATTTTTATCAATTTCAACATGCATTGACTTATTGTTTACTGTAATTTTATCTGAAGTTTCATTAACAACTAACGATGGGTTTTTTACAATTTTCTCGTTTGATTTCTTAATTTCAAAAGGCAATTTGAATTGTTCTTCAAAAACAACATAGCCCTTATTTGCCCATAAATTGGTGGTTTTAAGTTTTCCTTGAATATTAATAAAATACAAATCGCCAGATTTTGTTTTCGGTGTTTTAAAAGGAATTTTAATTTTATCTTTTTTATAAGGTTTAGTTACCAAAGGCTCTAAAACTCCAGATTGCACCTCTACCCCATTTTTTGATAATACCCAAACCAAATCATACTTTGACAAATCGATAGCATGATGACGATTTAAAATTTCAAATTCACCATTTAAACTATTGATTTCTGAAATAACAGCTGGTTGATTTACTTTTTTACATTCGTAAATCTCCGGTTTTGGTGTTCTATCAGAAGCTATAATGCCATTAATACAGAAACTTCCATTATTTGGTTTGTCTCCAAAATCGCCACCATAGGCCAAAAATTCTGTGCCATCTTCATCCTTTTTTACTATACCTTGATCTATCCAATCCCAAATATAGCCCCCTAAAGCTCTATCATTTTTATAAATAACATCCCAATAGGTTTGCATATTTCCTACTGAATTTCCCATAGCATGTGCATACTCGCACATAAGCACTGGTCGTTTATCAAAACTGGTATCATCAATTAAACTTTGCAATTCATGGGCTTGCGGATACATTCTACTTAACATATCCACCCATTTAGGGTCTGTTGGATTACCTTTTCCAAGTTGAAAGTAACTCTTTTTATAGCGTGCATCAGTGGCATCTCCTTGCGCTCCTTCATAATGAATATATCTTGTAGGATCCATCTCCTTAATCCAACCTGACATAGCGGCATGATTTGCTCCCATACCGGACTCATTACCTAATGACCACATGACTATACTCGGATGGTTTTTATCACGCTCCACCATACGCACCCCACGTTCCAGAAAGGCATTGGACCATTCTGGCACATTAGATAGTTTACCACGAGTACCATGGGTTTCTAAATTGGCTTCGTCCATAACGTAAATTCCGTATGTATCACACAAATCATAGAAATAAGGATCGTTAGGATAATGTGACGTTCGCACTGCATTAAAGTTGAATTGTTTTAAGAGTTTTACGTCGGCTTCCATATCTGCCCTAGAAACAGATTTTCCGTTTTTCATGTGGTGATCATGGCGATTAACACCTATCATTTTCACAGGATTTCCGTTTACCAAAAATCGTCCACGTTCGTCAATTTTTAACTCCCTAAACCCAACTTTAGCATTTGTATATTGAACTGCGTTACCTTTATTATCTTTAAGTGTAAATAATAAGGTATATAAATAAGGACTATCTGCCGACCATTTTTCAGGAGCTTTTACTTTAGATTCAATTAAACCAAAAGATACATTATCGCGTTGCGGATAAATTTCTCCAAAATACTTTTTAAGATTTGTATTTATTACTTCCCCAAATGCATTGCCATTAGCATCAAGCAATTGTGTGCTTAAAATCCAATCATCCACTTTCGTGTTTAACGGCGCATCTCCAAAATGACCTACTTTTTCAATATATCTATCGGCAATATTCGCAATGAATTCCGGGCGTATTTGCAAAAGTGCATCTTCATAATTTTCATCTAATTCAGTTCTAATTGTAAAATCTGACAATCTTACTTTAGGAACAGCCTGTAAGTATACTTCGCGCTCAATGCCGCTCATTCTCCAATGGTCTTGCGCTTCTAAATAACTACCATCACACCAACGATATACTTTAACCGCTATTTTATTATTGCCTTCTTTAATATGTTTGGTGATATCAAATTCCGATGGCAATCTGGTATCTTCGCTATAACCAACAAACGCACCATTTACCCAAACATAAAATGCCGAAGACACACCTCCGAAGTGAAGAATGACATCTTTATTGCTCCATGATTTATCTACTTCAAAAGATTTTATATAATGCCCAACTGGATTATCGTGCTTGTTAATATATGGGAAATCACTAAAAAAAGGATAGGTAGAATTAGTATAAATGGGGGTGCCATAACCACGCATTTCCCAGTTTGATGGCACATCTATAACATCCCATTTTGAAGCATCAAAACTTGTTTTCTGAAAATCCTTAGAAGCCTCAGCTGGTTTTGCTACCCAATTAAATTGCCAATCGCCATTTAGTGATTTAAACAATAACGACTTTTCTCGTATGTTTTCCTTAGCTTGTTCTACATCCTCATAAGAATAAAAAGTAGCACATGCCTGTAATCTGTTAATTTGGTTTACATACGGATTTTCCCAATCATTTTGTTGTGCAACAAAAGCAATTGGGATTAAAAAAAGCAATAAGAAAATTTGGTTTTTCATGTATCTGGATTCAATATTAAAGTAAATGCGAAATTTATAATTTATAACAAATTATTAAGCTACAAATGAATATTAAATGACAACATATGTTTTAAATCCAATTTATATTATGATAAAAAAGATTTGCTCAAACTGAACAAATTCATTTTGAGGTTTCTTTGCTATAGAGCTTACTATAGTCTGTCAGACCATAAAAAATCCTCTTTTTTAATATTATTATTGTATATCAGTAAACACTAATAATTTATTAAATTATCCTTATCTTTAATGAAAACCAAGTTATGAATATTTTTAGTTTTACAGCAGAATTTGACAGTGAGGAAGCCTGTCGCACACATTTTAAAGAAGCACGAGACAAGTTAGGTGTTGTCTGTAAACGCTGTTCACATACAGAGCATTATTGGATAAAAAGCCAATGGAGCTATGAATGTAAAAAATGCAGAAGTCGCACTTCTCTCCGTAGCGGAACCATAATGCAGAGTTCTAATCTGTCATTTTTGATTTGGTATAAAACCATGTTCTTGTTGACGGCAACCAAGAAAGGGTTTTCCTCTAAAGAGATACAGCGTCAATTAGGATTGAAACGTTATGAGCCAGTTTGGGCTATGGTCCATAAACTAAGAAAAGCTATGGGAAATAGAGATGACAGATATACGCTTGAAGGCATGATAGAAATGGACGAAGGGTATTTTACCATAGAAGCTTCTGAAAATGACCACAAAACACAAAAGGCAGGACGAGGAAGCAAAACAAAATCCAACGTAATGGTAATGGCAGAAAGCACAGTTCTTGAAGATTTGGACACGGGAAAAGTAGAGCGGCAATGCCGTTATTTTAAGGCAAAGGTTTTAGAGGACCATAAGGCAGATGGTACAGATATAACCTTTGAAAACGCAGTTGGTGGGGAGCAAACTATTGTCTTTACAGACCAGAGTACATCGTATGTTAACATTGCTGATTTTGTAGAACTGCGCATTAGTGAAAAATCAAGCGAAACAACAACAAAAGAAACCCTAAAATGGGTGCATATAGCAATAAGTAACGCAAAGCGTAACTTTGTTGGGAATTATCATAAAATCAAGAGAAAGTATTTGCAATTATATCTAAATGAATTTGTTTATAAGCTCAATCGCAGGTATTTTGGACAAAAAATCTTCGATAGGCTGGTTATCGCTAACATTACAGGGTTATGAGTAAAAACGGATATACAAAAAATACTTTAACATCAAGACCATATGTATTCTTAAATAAATCATTTGTTACCCTTCCAAGGAACAATTTTTAACAATTTTGTAATTCAAAACTTAAACTAAATAAAAATATGAAATTCCAATTGTTTAAAAATTTTAAAACGAAAGCTTTTGTGTCTACGCTCATTAGTCTTTTCTGTTTTAGTGTTTCTTATGGGCAATCTAAGACAGTTACTGGAATTGTTACATCTGGTGGAGAACCCCTACTTGGTGTAAACATTCTAGTAAAAAACACAACCAAGGGAAGTGTAACCGATTTTGATGGTAACTTTGAAATCAATGCTAGTGCATCAGATGTATTAGTTTTTAGTTATCTAGGTTACGTAACCAAAGAAGTTACTATAGGTGACAAGTCAGTATTAAAAGTTGTCTTACAAGAAGATGCTTCTAAACTAGATGAAGTAGTTGTTATTGGCTACGGAAGTGTAAAACGAAAAGACTTAACCGGATCTGTAGTATCTTTAAAAGCTGATGATCTTGACAAAGTAAAGAGTGTTTCCTTTGAAGGTGCACTAGCATCAAAAGCATCAGGTGTACAAGTAGTAAGTTCTGAAGGTGGTCCAGGAGCTGGATTTAAAATAAGAGTTCGTGGTGGATCATCTATTAATGCTAGTAATGACCCTTTATACGTTATTGATGGTTTTGCTATTGATGGAACCGCTCAAGGTACTGGTTTAGGAATAGGAAATAGTTCAACAAGCCCACTAGCTTCAATCGACCCAAGCACCATAGAATCCATTGAGGTCTTAAAAGATGCTTCTGCTACTGCTATTTATGGTTCTAGAGGAGCAAACGGTGTTATTATCATTACCACTAAAAAAGGTAAAAAAGGGAGGGCCGATTTTAACTTTGAAACTTATACTAGTTTTGGTACTATTTCAAATAAAATTGATTTATTATCCGCACAAGAGTTTGTCGATTGGAGATATGAATATACGCCATGGGACCCAAATAATGCAGGAGATCAATTTGTTGGTGCTTATAGAGACCAATATGGTAATGATTTAAACTTATTAGATCCTAGAGTGATTCTTACAGATTGGCAGGATGAAATTACAAGAACAGCTGTTACTAAAAATTACAAAGTATCATCAACTGGAGGCTCTGATAATAGTTCTTATTCTGCATCTTTTTCATACATCAATCAAGAAGGGATTATTAAAACCTCAAGTTTTGAAAGATATAATGGAAACTTAAGATTGGATCAAAATATTGGAGAAAGAATTAAAGTAGGTATGAATGCCAATATTGGTTTTAATAATACTGGTGGTGTAGTATCTGCAGCTTCTGAAAATGCCAATGGGCGCTCAGGTATTGTTACCAATGCTGTACTATTTAGCCCTGTACAAGGTATAACAAGATATGGTGATGCTGAATACGATGATGATGGTCGTTTATTATCTTTAAGAAGTGGTGATATATCCAATCCAAATGTTATTTTAGAAAGCGATATAAACTCAGGTACGCGACATAACATATATGGTAACGTATATGTACAGTATAAAATTGCTGATGGTCTAACTTTCAAATCATCACTCAGGCTTAATACTTTTGGTGGCAAAAATAAAAGGTATTTTTCAGAAAAATATGGGTGGGGTAGATCTGCGAATGGTAGAGCTTTTGTAGGAACTTTTCAAGGACAAGGCATAACATCAGAGCAAAACTTAAATTTCAGTAAATCTTTTGGAGATCACTCTTTAAATGTTACTGCTGTTTATGAACAACAAGCCACATCATTTGAAAATGTAACGTCGGCATCTACAGGTTTTGATTTGCCCAATATCAATTTAGATAATTTAGGAAGTGCTACGGTAACTTTACCAACACAATCTACGTTTTCAGATAATTCACTTAAATCTTATTTAGGAAGAATACAGTATGACTTTGATAACAGATTTACATTAAATGTAAGTGCGCGTTATGACGGATCTTCTAGATTTGCTGAAGGCAACAAATGGGGGTTCTTCCCATCGGCTGGGTTTGCTTGGAAAGTTAACAATGAAAAGTTTTTAGAGAATGTTGATTGGTTAAATAACTTAAAACTAAAAGTAAGTTATGGAGAAACTGGTAATACTGCTATTGGTTCCTATCGTTCTTTAGCATCAGCAGGATTAGCAAGTAGTATTTTTAATGGAAATAACTTAACAACTGGAGTTGCTGTTTCACGATTAGCAAATGAAGATTTAACATGGGAAACCACAGCACAAGTTGATGCAGGAATCTCGATAGCGCTTTTCAATAGCCGTATAAGTTTGGAGGCTGATTATTACAAAAAAGAAACTACTGACTTACTATTAGAAAGACCGTTACCGTCTACATCTGGTTTTAAAACAGCCTTTCAAAATATAGGTGCTTTAGAAAATAAAGGATTTGAATTTGCTTTACACACCGTTAATATTCAAAGTGATAACTTCACTTGGTCTTCAGATTTCAATATTAGTTTTAACAAAAACAAAGTATTAAATTTAGGAGGTGCCGATGAGTTTTTTGTAAGAGCTATTGGAGATAACCAAATTCAGGATGATTATGTAGTTAGAGTTGGCGAGTCTTTAGGTTCGATATATGGATTACAAGTTGATGGTGTATATAACTACGGTGATTTTGATGCTTTTGATGGTCTTAGTAATGCTCAAGCAGCTGAAAAAATTTATGCTGATGCTGAAGCAGCAGGTATCCCTTACTATGACGTAGTTTACACATTAAAAGATGATGTTGTATTATCTTCAGGACAACCAAACCGAAACAGTTATCGTCCTGGAATGCCTAAGTTTGCAGATCAATTAACGGTTGACACTAATGGTGATGGTATTCCCGACGCTGGAGATGGTGTAGTAAACTCAGATGATAGAACTATAATTGGTAGAACCGTTCCAGATCATTTTGGTGGATTTACTAATAACTTCTCTTATAAAAACTTTGATTTATCTGTACTTACTTCATGGTCTTACGGAAATGATGTATATAACAAAAATATTAAGCAAGCAACTTCTCAAGCTATACCTTATTTTAATAAATACGGAAGTGTTAGAGACCGTTGGACTCCAGATAATCCTAATACCGATGTTCCAGTAATTTGGGGTAATGGTGATGCCGGAATTTCTGGTAATGCGTATTCAGATTATGTAGAAGATGGATCTTTCTTAAGACTAGCTAATATAACTTTTGGGTATAGTCTTAAGAAAGACCTTGCAAAAAAATTAGGGCTAAAAAACTTAAGAGTATATGGCTCTGTTGATAATTTATACGTATGGACAAATTACTCAGGTTACGATCCAGATGTAAGTGTAGGTAATAATCAATTAACGCCAGGGTTGGATATTGATTCTTATCCAAGAGCGAGAACTTTCAGAGTTGGTTTAAACGTAGGTTTTTAACTATGTGTATGTTAACATTAATTATTAAAATGAAAAAAATGAAAACGAAAAAAATAAGCAGTTTATTCTTGTTATCCGTATTGATAGCATCGATAACGTCGTGCAATGAAGGGTTTTTAGACGAAAACCCAACAACCTTCGTAACACCTAATGCGCTATTAGTAGATAAAAATGGAGCAGAAACTTATCTAATAGGAGCCTATGATGCTGTACAAAATATAGTGAGCTCTGGTGGCAACGGTGTTGATGGATGGGCAATCCATTGGGGAACAATAGGTACCGACGAAGTGGTTGTTCCGCCATGGGGTGGCGATCGTAAATTAATCTATTTACAACAATTAACACCTACAAACAACACAGTTAGAAGTATTTGGGAAAACTTATACGTGGCATTAAATAGAGTAAATAGTGTTGTAGACCGGATTGGTGCTATGACTGCCAATCAAATTGATATAGAAGATAGAGATAATTTTGTAGCACAAGCGAAATTTTTAAGATCAACCATAAATTTCGCCTTGGTTTCCACTTGGGAAAATGTACCACTTATCAAAAATGAAGTAACCAGTTTAGATAATTTAGAAGTACCACAAGCAGCTCCAGATAAAGTATATGAATTTATTATCGAAGATTTAAAAGCAGCTGCAGCTATCTTGCCAGCAGAACAAGGTGGCGGTAGAGTAACCAAAGGAGCGGCTCAAGCTTTGTTAGGAAAAGTATATTTACAAATGACGGGGTTTCCTTTAAACCAAACCGATAAATTTGCTTTGGCCAGTGCCATACTTAAAGACGTTATGGACAGCGGTGTGTATAATTTATTAGCTAGTTACCCTGATGTTTTCTCATTAGATAATGAACAAAGTGTAGAAATGGTTTATTCTATAGGAATGGAAGGGCCTGGTAAGAATGAAGGTGGCTTATTAAGTACGTTTTACGGACCAAACGGAAATGTAAACAATGGCGGTGGCTGGGGAACATGTTTCATCAACCAAAACTTTGAAGCCAGTTATGATAGGGATGACATCCGTTTATTAAACAATATTGCAAAACATAATGCCAATGATTGGACTCCAGAAGACGGTATGAGCAACCCAGATGCTTGGACAGTTGCCAAAAACAACTGGAGAGGTTGGAAATGGCATGCACCGCAAGACGGCGCATCTCCAAATGACACACCTTTTGATAATCCATATATTCGTTATGCAGATGTACTATTAATGTATGCAGAAGCTTTAAACGGTCAAGGTCTGTTGACACAAGAAGTTATTGATATGACTGTAAACAAGTTAAGATCCCGAGCAAGAATGACCCCTACAGCTGTACCTGACATGGTTTTAGGTTCTTCTGAAGAAAATGCCACAGCCTTGTTGGATGAAAGACGTAAAGAGTTATGCCTTGAAGGTTGGAGACGAAATGATTTAATTCGTTTTGGAAAATACAAAGAAGCTATCTCTGGAATTACTCAAGGAGGACCAAATGCGGGAGACCCTGGTACAGAATATCAAGATTTTGAAATTAGATGGCCTGTTCCAAACTCCGAAATTCAAATTAATCCGAGTTTAGACCCAGATCTAAGCCCAGGGTATTATTAAAAACACTTAAAACTAATATTATGCAAAAAAATAAAAATATAGCTTATAGTTTCATATCAATGGTTTTAGTATTGCTAGTAACTACCACAGCTTGTGTAGAAGACTCTAATTTATTAGATGGTATTAGAGCCGGGAGCTTTAAAGCGACTGCAAACAAGCTATTAATTACAGAAGGTGAATCGATTACCTATACAGATTCTTCTCAGACAGTAAGTTCAAGAGTTTGGACCTTTGAAGGTGGTAATACCGCAACATCAACGGATGAAGTTGTTAACGTTTCTTATCCAAGTCCATCCCCTTCAATTGGAACTGGACAAGCTAGAGAAAACCAAGGGTTCAGTACAACTCTAGAAGTTACACACGAAGATGGTTCAGTTGAAAGCAATTTATTCAAAGTAAAAGTATTTCAAAAAGTAGTTCCTGATTTTGAAGCTGAAAAAACATCTGACTTATTCGGAAGCACCATTCAGTTTTTTGATAGAACACTTGACGGACAATCTACATTTGAAGAAGGCAGATTGGAAGACACCATTCTTTGGGAATTTGAAGGTGGCAACCCTGCTACAAGTACCGAAAGAAATCCTTTTGTCACCTATGCCGATCCTGGCGTGTATTCAGTAACATTAACCGTGGGACGTGGCGTACCGGCAAGTATCGGAACCACCACAAAAGAAGATTATATGAATATCTTGTTAGTTCCTCTTTGTGATGAAACTGTAAACCTCATAGATTGTGGTAATAATGATGGAGAAATTGCTGGTTTATCCAATTGGGTTGCTAGAGGAAATAGTGGTGAAGATAGAAACGCTAATTTATCAGTTTCAATGGAACGTTTTTCAGAAGGTACTGCGAGTTTAAAATATTTGTATGAAGAACCAGGAGTAGGTGCATTTACAAATAATACCTTAAGAATGGAAAACTATCCATTTACCGTAACAACAGCTGGTGATTACACAGTTTCTATGGATACTTTTGGAGATTTGATATCTACAACACATCCCGATTATGTATTTGAAATATCTACACCTGCAGCTGGTACAACAGCTGATGGTCCTACTAAACAGTTTTTTAGAACTGCCGGAGGCGCTTGGTTTGCTGCCTCAAGTACAAAAACCTTACAACCAGGTGATTATTATGTACAAATTAAAATGTGGAATACACCATTTCACACCGACCTAAATATGAATCTTTTTATTGATAACATTCAGGTAATTAGAAATTAAATAATTTAAATAGTAGTTTGTTTTAGTTTTAAAAAGCCTTTTTGTAAAAACAATTGGGCTTTTTTCAATTTAATAATTTCAGTACCTTTCCTTATGAGTATTTCAAAAAAAATTATAGTTATTATTTTACTGGTTTATAGTTGCAAGCAAGACAAACCGGAAATACATTTCAATTCAAATAGTAACAATAAGGGAAATAGCACCTTATTTAATTTAATCTATTCTAATCATAGCAACGTTACTTTCAATAATACTATTGAAGAAAATTTCAATAATTTCTTTGCGGTTTTTAACTATGTTTATAATGGTGCTGGTGTTGCTATTGGAGATATAAATAACGATGGGTTATCTGATATTTACTTTACAGGAAACGAAGTTCCAAATAAACTCTATTTAAACAAAGGCAATTTTAAATTTGAAGACATTACTAATTCTGCCGGTGTTTCTGGAGGAAATGGCTGGCATAACGGTGTGGTAATGGCTGATGTAAATGCTGATGGTTTTTTAGATATTTATATCTGTAGAGGAGGTAACCAAGATACGGTTGAAAACCGTGCCAACTTGCTCTATATTAATCAAGGAGATGATTCTTTTAAAGAACAGGCTAAAGTATATGGTTTGGATGACACAGGGTATTCCATTATGGCGTCTTTTTTTGATGCCGATAATGATAATGACTTAGATATGTTTTTAACCAACAGACCCAACACATTCTTCATGGGTTACGAACAGGTTTTAAAAGGAAAAGAAAAACAAGATAATCGTTTTAGAGATAAACTTTACATAAATACAAATGGCATCTTTAAAGAAAAAGGTGTAAAATCGGGTATAAAAAACAATTTTGGTTATGGCTTAGGGCTTTCAACCACTGATATAAATAACGATGGCAAGACCGATGTTTATGTGTCAAACGATTATTTAGAACGCGATTATCTGTACATCAACCAAGGAAAAAATAAGTTTCAAGATGAATTACCTCAACGTCTTAACCACGTTCCTTTCTACGCTATGGGTGTAGATGTAGTAGATTTTAACAATGATGGTTTTGAAGACATCATGCAATTGGAAATGTTACCAGAAGATTATGAACGTTCCAAAACCACTATGGCATCAATGAATACCAAGCTGTTTAACGACATGACCACAAATGGTTTTCATTATCAATACATGCATAACATGCTACAGTTAAATAGAGGAAATGGGGTTTTTAGTGATATTGGGCAATATTCAGGGTTATCTAAAACCGATTGGAGCTGGTCTTGTTTGGGTAGCGATTTTGATAATGATGGCTACAGAGATTTGTATATAACTAACGGTTTCAAAAGAGATATATGGGATAAAGACGCTAATACTAAGTTTCGTGAATATATGAGAAGCCCGCAAGCTAGAAATAGCACTAATGAACAAAAGGCGCAATACATCATCAATTTATTCAATGAAAACAAAATACCAAACTATATATTTAAAAATAATGGTGATTTAACTTTTACTGAAAAAATTGAAGCATGGGGTGTTAATCACGATAGCTTTTCTAGCGGTGCAGCCGTTGCCGATTTAGATAACGATGGTGATTTAGATATTGTAGTTAATAACATGAATGCTGAAGCGTACATTTATCAAAATACTTCAGAAAAACTTCAAAATAATTATTTAAAAATCAAGCTCATTGGCCCAGAAAAAAATACGACAGGTTTGGGTGCAAAAGTGAGCATCTATTATAACGACAAATTGCAATACCACGAATTTAAAACCGTAAGAGGTTATTTATCTTCTGTAGAGCCATTAGTTCACTTTGGTTTAGGAAAAACAGAAACTATAGATTCTATTAAAGTAGATTGGAATAACGGAAAAAAAAGCATTTCAAAAAACATAAAAGCAAATCAGCTTATAACTATCAATTATAAAGCGGCTATAAATATTAATTACATTAATAATATTACAAAAACATTGTTAAAAGACATTACTTCCAAAGTATTAAAAGCCCCTTTTATTCATAAAGAAAATAGTTATGATGATTTTAAAGATCAAATTTTATTGCCTCATAAACTATCGCAAAACGGGCCATGTATTACCGTAGGCGATGTAAACAACGATGGTTTGGATGATTTTTTTGTAGGTGGTGCTAGTCAGCAAGCAAGTACCATTTATCTTCAAACTAAATCACGCACTTTTATAGAAAAAAAACAGAGTATCTTTTTAAAAGATGCTCCTCATGAAGATGTTGGTGCAACATTTATTGATATTGATAACGATTTGGATCTAGATCTATACGTAGTAAGCGGTGGTAATGAATTTGATGCCTACTCCCCTATTTTACAAGATAGATTATATATGAATGATGGTAAGGGCAATTTTTCCAAATCCAATGACTTACCAGAATTAATCGAAAGCGGTTCTTGTGTTATCCCCTTAGATTTTGATGATGATGGTGATTTAGATTTATTTGTTGGCGGTAGACTCATTCCAAAAACCTACCCATTTGCGCCTAAAAGTTTTTTATTAGAAAACAATAAAGGCATATTTACAGACGTAACGGAAATTCTTGCACCAGAACTATCAAGAATAGGCATGGTAACCTCCGCAGTTTGGAGCGATATAGATGGTGATAAACAAAATGAACTTATTGTTGTTGGAGAATGGATGCCTATTACTATTTTTAAAAAAGAACAGAATATTTTTAAAAACGTTACCAAAACTTATAATTTAGATAAAACAAGAGGCTGGTGGAATACAATAAAAGCTGCCGATTTGGATGCTGATGGGGATACCGATTTTGTTTTAGGAAATCTAGGTTTGAATTATAAGTTTAGTGCGAGTCCAGAAAAACCATTTATTGTATATGCTAGCGATTTTGACCAAAATGGTACCAACGATGTGTTTTTAGCCAAACATTATAAAGACCGAGTGGTTCCTATAAGAGGAAAAGAGTGCTCGTCGCAACAAATTCCAAATATTTCAAAAAAATTCAAAACATATAATGAATTTGCCAAAGCAGACATTACACAAATTATAGGCAACACTGCCAATGAAGCCCTAAAGTATGAAGCACAAGAATTTGCTAGTATTATTCTAGAAAATGACAATGGCAAATTGAAGCTTAAAAAACTACCCATGGAAGCCCAATTATCTGTTATAAACGGCATTGATATTTTAGACATTAACCATGATGGAATACTTGATATTATATTAGCAGGTAATAAGTTTGAAGTTGAAGTTGAGACCACAAGGGCCGACCAATCTATTGGGGGGGTATTATTGGGAACAAAAAACGGAAACTACCGTGTTTTGAGCTATTTAGAAAGTGGTTTTTGTGAACCTACCAATGTAAAAGCCATAAATCAAATAAAAATGACAAATAACAGTATAGGAATTCTGGTGGGTATAAATAACGAGACACTTAAAATCTATACCAATAATTTCTAAACACACCAAATCTGTAAATTAAAATGGGAAGGATATTTAAAATATCCTTCCCATTTTAAACTTAGACTAGACAAGTAGCTTAAATCCGTTATTACTTCTTTATAAATTTACCAGTATAAACCCCATGTTGAGATTTCAATTTCACCAAGTAAACACCTGTTGACAAATCCTGTACAGAGATACTTGAACTTCCTTTTAGTCCATCAACAGAAATAGACTTCAACAGATTTCCCATTAATGAATATATAGCTATTGAGGTTTTATCAAAACCTTGGTTTCCTGCAAATCCAATATTCAAAAAAGTACTTGTTGGATTTGGATACATTTTTAAACTTGTTTCCTCATCAAATTCAGAAACACTAAGTGGCATCCCTGTATCTTCAATAGCATTTACGCCAGCAGTCCACTCGGTACCACCTCTTTCATAGGCTCCTATATCCGGCGCACTTCCTTCATAAGGCTTAACAAACCCAGAAATAACCATAGCTTGATCTATCACAACACTGCCAGGCTTTGGCATAAAATATTGATTATTAACATCTTCAAAAGGAGAAACAGTAGATATTAAATTATCCTGTATATCAAATTCCGCAGGGCCGTTCCCTGCAAACCAACTTCCTGTATTTGCAAAATTATTATATACTTTGTTGTTTTGTTGCGCAAAGCCATTTACCCAAGAATCCATAGCGCGCTCGGCATTCCAAATGGTATTATGAAAAAAGTCTAAATCAGTATTGTTCCAGTTCACTTGGTAGCCGCTCCAAGATACGTTCCATACCACATTATGGTGAACTGTGTACCCTTTACTATTATTATCCAAATAGATACCTGCTGCTTTCCCTGGCCCATCAACTTCATGAGAATAGCTTGGAGCAGTAGCGTCATGAAACCAATTATGGTGTATTTCCGTATTTTTTAAAGTTGCCCCTCCTACCGTATAAAACACACCTGAATCACTATTTATCAATTCCGAAAAAGACACATCATTATAGGCTACTTCACAATTATCTCCACTAACGTAAATACCGTCTCTTCCGGCATTAACAATGGTGTTTTTTAATATTTTTACATTATCTGCAAGAGACCTAATGGGCGTAGTATGTATTCCTAAATAATCAATATTGCTTACATAATTTCCTTCTATAGTTGAGTTATGCGCTCCAGACCATTTTTCAACAGTTATACCATTAGCCGAACTATGATTTATGTTGCAGCCTTTAACCCATGTGTTTGCTCCTCTAACTTCTAGGGCAGCATTTCCTATATTTGCTGTGGTATTGGTTAAATCATCGTGCAATGCTGTTCCATGTGTAATAGTGTTGTTTAAGAAAATGTTATTAGTGCCTTTAACTAAAACGCTTCCCCCAAAAAATTTTATATCTTCTACTTGAATATAGTTTCCATTTAATTCTGCAGCATATTTCTCGGTGGCAAACTCTACTTCCCCATCTAAAGGCATACTACCAGTGGCTGATTGAAAATAAAGGGTTTGACTAGTACTATCATAAAACCATTCCCTAGCATAATCCAAGGCTTCCAGCTTATTGAATAAATACAACTGCCCTCTATTATTGCCTGAGTAATTTCTCCACACAGTTGGATTGTGCGGATTAAAAGGCCAGCTATTAACATTTACGCCTGTATGATCTATTCTAGATGTTGTACTACTGGTTATGGTTCTGTTCCAACTTGTTCCTGAATGCGCACCTAGATAATATACCAATCCACCAGTCCAATCTATACTAGGTATACCACTTACTAGAAAATGTGAACCATCCCCGCCAGTTACAGGAATAGAGTTTAATGTCCAACGATTATTGTCTGTGTTATTGGGCCATCTGGCCAAATCCATATATTCGTCGTTATGATAGACTGCACGATACCTACTAGTAATCGCCATATTTACATTGGCTTTATAAATATTGCCCGTATGCAATTGCCAACCATCAACAACAGTAGTCGCTCTAATTTCTACATTTTCTCCACTAGCAGATTTAAAAGTTAAGTAATTGCCTGCCGTTCCGCTTTTGTTTACTAATAATTTTTCCTCGTAAATACCTCCTCTAATAATACAAACATCCCCTGCGGACATCACTGAAATAGCCTTACTGAATGTTTTGAACGGACTGTCAATTGTGCCATTATTGGCGTCGTCCCCATTAGTGGCCACATATATATTTTGGGCGAACAAGGAAGTTCTTAGGAGGAAAACAATAATGCATAAAAAATGTAGAATTTTATTCATTTTGAATAGTTTTTATATTTAAAATAAAACTAAGGCTTAAATTATCCAATCTACTGTTTATAAGGCTTTATTAAGGCTACTTATGTCTAAATTCAATAAATATATTCACCTAATACTTTATTTATAATTAAAACCTTTAACCAACAAAACTTTTAAACTTTTACATGTATAAAACCATATGTTATCCTAAAAAAAATATATGGTTCAAGTAAAACCAATGAGCATCATTAAGTTTACTAAAATAATCTATAAACCCTTATTATGATGAAAAAATTACTTTTTACAACATTATTATTTCTTTTTGCAACTGTTGCTATGACCGCACAAATCGATATCTTTGATATGGAAATAACCCCTCCTGCAACCAAACCTGACGTTACGCTTACTCCTTCAGGACCAGGAGCGCCAATAAAACCTACTGTAACTTCGGTAACTGATCCAGACGGCACAAGAACAGGAAACAGTGTTGAATATGTTAAGACTACCGGCTGTGGCGGATGGAATGCTTTACAGGCCGTATATGATGGAACTACAGAACTGGGTAGCTACAACTTAGATGTGAACAGGTTTTTTAGATTTAAGGTATATTCGGTAGATAAGACAAATTTTGAATTACAAATTCAAATTGGCAACCCTGACCCTGGTAATTATTTAATCACTAAGAATGTTACCGTGGCTTTGAATACATGGACAGAGTTTGAAATTGATTTAAGCGGCACTCCAGGAAGCCCTGTGGATCCTGATGTAGATATTAATGTTCCCGCTGGAACTAATACTTTTACTAGATTCTTTTTTGACAGATCTACTGCAGGTGCTGGAGAAACATATTACATAGATGATGTTGCTGCTAATCCTAGTGCTACTTTAAGTTCGAAAAATTTCGATATTAAATCTGTTTCAATATACCCAAACCCAACTACTGATAGATTGGCTATTTCAACTAATGAGCAATTTAAATCTATTCAGATTTATAACGTTCTGGGCAAAACAGTTAAAACTTTTAAAAACACAAAAGAACTGAATGTTTCTGATTTGAATGTCGGATTATATTTCTTGAGAACAGATACAGGTTTACAAGCTAAGTTTATAAAAAACTAAAAAGAACAATCTATTTTGTTACAAAAGCCCCTGTTTACATGAACAGGGGCTTTTGCTTATTTTTCTAATAGTCCAAAAACACCTATTCCGATAAAACCTTAAATACAAAGGCATGTTTCCCTACTTGTTTTTCTGGTAAATGAATGTGCAAACCATCTTCTTTAACATCAAATTCTATATTCCCATTATAGCCTAATAATTCAATAGATTTTATGATCTTGTCATAATACTCATTTCCGAGCTTTAAGCTGGAAATAATAGTTTCATTGGTTTTAGGCCAATCTAAAACAATGGTATATAAAATAGCTCCTTTTGTGGTAAAACGGATGTCATCCGAAGTATTATCTGGGTTTTTATTTTCGCTTAATGGCCTTCAACTATCTGTGCTTTGCCTTCACCATAAATTCTAAAGGGTCGTGTGCCATAAATGGCTTCTCCATTTATCTTTAACCACTCTCCCATTTCCAATAAACGCTCTTTAACAGGTTCAGGAATTTCACCATTGGCCTTTGGCGTAATGTTTAACAAAACTGAACCATTTTTACTTACCACATCCACTAAAAAATCAATGAGCCTATTGGCTGATTTATAATTGGGGTTGCTGATATGTGATCACGATTTCCAGTCTATGGAATCATCTTTGAGCCAAGGAAAATCTTGCTTTTCACTCATTCTAGAACGCTCCAAATCTAAAACCGCACTACCTTTGGCGAAGTCATAAAATTTATAGGTTGAAACCACCTCTTGTTTATTTTTAGCGGCATGATTATAATAATAGCCTAAAAAATCTTTTCTATAAGAGTCGCCAATCACGTCCATTTTGTTATCAAACCATACTAAATCAGGATTGTATTTATCAACAATTTCTTTAAGTCTAGCTAACCATTTTTTATTGAATTTTTCATCTGCTAAAGGGTAATGTTTTTGAATGCCTGCATCAATTTGATGAGGGTTTAGTGGATATTGAAAATCACCTTTCTTCATTTTTGGCCCGTACAACCCTTCAAATTCTGGATTTGATGCGTCTGTAGTTTCATCCCAAGTAGGAAACCAACCTAATAACCAATGTCTGTGAAATGTAGCGATAAACTTCATATCACGCTTTCTTATTTCCTTTGAAAGTTCTCCCATGATATCGCGTTTGGGGCCCATTTCTTTGGCATCCCAAGTTGTTAAATTGCTATCCCACATAGTAAAACCATCTGCATGTTCAGATACAGGGCCTGCAAATTTTACTCAAGCCTTTTTAAATAATTCTGCCCACTCAGCGGCATCAAATTTTTCAGCTGTAAACATGGGGATAAAATCTTTATAACCAAATTTATCCAATGTTCCATAGGTTTTCACATGATACTCATAAAATTTACTGGCCTTCCCGTCTTTAGCTTCTGGGTTGTCTTTATTAACGTACATCCAATGGGCATACCATTCGTTTTCGTATTCAGGAACAGAGTATGGTCCCCAATGGCAATAGATTCCGAATTTAGCATCTAAAAACCATTCTGGGGTTTCATGCTTTTTTAAGGATTCCCAATCTGATTCATATACTACTGTATTTTTTACAGAATCACTTTTCTCTTTATGTTTTGTATTGCAAGAAACAAATAAAAACATGATGAATATTATAGATAAAATTTGATTTATTTTTATCATTTTAGATTGGCTTTAAAATTGAACTATATAAATTATAATATTGTTGGAATGGTAAATAATTATGTCTTAAAAATAATAAGTATAAACTAGATCCTGTTGTTGATAAGAACTCAATGAGAATACTCATGATTTAATCACCATATCAAATATTTAATATGCATAGAAAAAAAAATTAAAGACTTTTTTTTGACATTATTTGAAACCAACACATCCTTTTCAACCCTTTCCTTATTTTATAATCTAAAACCCTGATTTTGATCAGAAAAGACATCTGCTATTGAAATGGTAATCAATAAAAACAGTCCATATATAGAGTTCTACTAACACAAAAGCTTAATACCCTAAACAAAAATGACAAATAAAAGTTTAGGAATTTTCGCAAGTATTAATAATAAAGTTAATAAATCATATGTATTTATCGATAATATTTAACACTAAAACGAGTAAAACCATATGTTATACTAAAAAAAACATACGGGAATAATTAAATTATGTAAGTGTTTTAAATTTACTAAACTAATTAATTCTAAAACTTTACTATGATGAAAAAATTACTTTTAATTGCAACCCTTATCTTTACCTCATTTGCTTTTTCGCAAACAATAACAATTACTTCAGCTCCTATTACGGTAGCACCTGGAAGCTCATTTCAAGCAACAGCCGATTTTGATGCACAAGGAGGGCCAGACGTTTCTCAACTTAGATTTATCGTAAGGATCTATGATACAAACACTGTTCCAGCAAGTATCGTACAATGGAGAGGCGCAGGTAATGTAAATATAATTCCAGCTGCACAAACAGGAACTGGAATTGTATCTGGTAGTATTACTATACCGTCAGGCGATACACCATCTGCAAGTTTACCAGCTGGTCAAGAATATCGTCTTGTAGTGGAATTTACTGCAGCTGGTGGTAGTAATCATAGTGTTTTTCAAGTAATAACTGTACAGGCTGCTGCTGTGCCTACTATTACTCAAAGTGTTATTACTACAGCTGAAATGATGGTAGATGCTAATGGTAAAGCTATTGGGTGGGCACCTGATCCTACTATAACAATTACACTTACAAATTTTGCACCTAATACAACCTACCGAGTTTTTAATCAATTTAAAATTACTGACACAAATGGAGCCCAATGGGGTGGAGGTTTTATAGATATACTTACAGACGGAACCGGTTTTGGAGAAAATACAGTTTGGAACCCAGGCTTTTTTGGATCTGACGGCGATTTTAATGGCTCTGAAACTGTGGCTTTTTGGAATAGTAATACTACTGGCCCTTCTGGCGCAGTAGCTACTAATCAAACTTTTCCAATTACCAATACCACATTAAGCACTCCAAAAGTAGAGGCTTTAAAAGCAGCTACTTTTTATCCTAATCCAACTAATGGCATCGTTAATATTAAAGGTGCTGGGATAGATATTAAAAGTGTAGAAGTATATAATGTTGTTGGTGCATTAGTTAGTAAAACTACTGATTTTACAAATCTAATTTCAGGAGTTTACTTCTTAAAATTAAATACTGAAGGAGGTAGTGTAACAAAAAGAGTTATTAAGCAATAATTAATTGTTTAGTCTTTTTATAAATAAGCTGTCTGGAAATTTATTTCCAGACAGCTTATTTATATTTTGACATTTCAAGTTATCCTATCAATAAATCGGCAGGTTTAAAAGGAACAGATGCATCCATTAATTTAGATTTATCTATGTTACTACCGTCTTTTATAAATTTTGTTCCCAACACAAAAGCTTTCGGATTATTAATAGCATCAACCGCCAACAACCGATCATCTTTAAAATACCAAATTGAGGTTTTGGTGCCCGCGCTGTCTTCTTTTCTAATTAAAGTTTCGTTATAACCTTCAGACAAACCCACCATTTGTAATTTAACATCAAACTGATCTGACCAAAACCAAGGAATAGAATTATAAACTGGCCGTTTACCAGAAATTGCAGCTGCTGCTACTTTGGCTTGATCTACTGCATTTTGAACAGATTCCAATCGTACATAGCAGTTGTAATGTGGGTTAAAATGAAATGTACAGTCTCCAATAGCATAAATATCGTTATCGTTTGTACATGCCGTTTCATCTACCAGAATACCATTTTCAATAACTAACCCTGCTTCTTTTGCCAATTCTAAATTAACACGAATACCAACACCTACAATGATAATATCTGCTTCAAATTGAGAGCCATCTGCACAAGTAACAGTATTGACACCTTTAGAATTACCTATAGTAGTAACATTTTTATCTGTTAGCACTTCTACCCCATTTTCAGCATGCAAATTCATAAAGAAATCAGACATTTCTGGAGCTGTAACGCGTGCCAAAATTCGTGTTTCACGCTCTAGAACAGTTACCACTCCTCCTAATTTTTTTATGGATGCTGCTGTTTCTAAACCTATATAACCACCACCAATAATAACAACTCGTTTGTTTTTACTAGCATGAAACGCATTACGAATATGCCCAACATCTTCTGCTGTTCTTAAAGGATATAAATGAGTTGCTTTTTCTATGCCAGGAATTGGCGGTATTATTGGACGCGCCCCTGTTGCTATAACTAACTTATCATAAGTTTGATTAGTACCATCACTTAACGTAATCGTTTTATCTGTTCGGTTTATTGACCTCACTAAAATCCCCAAATTCAAGTTAATATTCTCTTTTTGGTAGCTTTCAGCAGATTTCAACACATTCACGTCTTCATTACTCAAATAGGTTTTTGAAAGCGGTGGACGATGATAAGGAATTTCGGGGTCTTTATCAAAAAGAAGAATAGCACCTTCCCAACCTTCTTTACGTAATGAAAAAGCAAGATTGACACCTGCATGACTTGCACCGATAACGACACAAATAGATTCTTTAGTAAGATTATCTGACATTAAATAATATTTTTTTGAATTAAAAAAAAAGATACTTTTTTGTCATTGCGAGTTAAGAAACAATCTTTTAATTAACTGACAAAATACTTCGCCATTTTTCCTCGCAATGACTGTTTAATTAATCTGATTCTGCAACTTGGAGTACGATACCGTCAAGTGCATCACTGATTTCAATTTGGCAACATAGACGACTCTGCTCATTTGCATAATCGTTTAGTTCCAACATATCCGTTTCAATCTCGGTAGCTTCTCCAGTTTTTGTTTGATGTTCTGGAGCTACGTGAACGTGGCAAGTAGCACAAGAACATACGCCTCCGCAATCGCCATCAATGCCAGGAACGCTATTATCTACAGCTAGTTGCATTACAGAACCCGATGTTCCTTCTAAAGTAATCGTTTTATTATCTGTTGTTATAAATGTTATTTTTGCCATAATCTCTTATTTATTAGTGTTTTTTTTTAGTATTGTTTGAAAAAAAATATTACCGCTTTTGAATCATTTATCCTAAATTTAGTCTAGGTAGTTCAGCATAAATTTTGTCTTAGCTATTATGTATGATAGTGAAGTAGTCTTGCTTCTTTTTTTATTAATTATTGTCCATTAAACTTAACGGTAAGTTTATCATAACCTACTTTACGTTTAAATTGATCTAAATCTTCAATATTTTCTTTGTAATCTATAATATCAATAGACTTCACTTTCTCTGCCAAAGTATTCACCAAAATATTCATGATCTGGCGTGCATGTGTTGCTCCTAAACAGTTATGCGTACCAAAACCAAAAGCAACATGTGGATTTATTTTTCGGTCTAAAACAACTTCGTTTGGGTTTTCAAACACTCTATCATCACGGTTTGCTGAAGCCCAACATAAAGAAATACGAGAATCTGCTTTTACTGCATGTTCGCATACTTCGGTATCTTCTGTAACTACACGCCCCATATGGGTTAATGGCGAAAAATAACGAATCAATTCTTCAACCGCTTTGCCTGCGATTTCTGGTTCATTTTTTAACTTATGAAGAGACTCTGGATGTTCAGCAAAATACGCAACAGCATTTGTTACCGCATTAATAATGGTATCCCGACCCCCTGAAAAGGTTAAAACCACAACGCCTTTTATTTCTTCGCGAGTTAGTTTTTTACCGTCTAGGGTAGCTTTTAAAAGCATGGAATATAAATCATTACCTGGGTTCTCAATGGCTTTACTTATATTTTCATCTATATAATCATAGAGAATATTTGCCTTTTCTCCATCCAATGCATTTCCTTCGCTTCTAAAAACATGTGTTCCCCAAGAGATCCAGGTTTCTGCTTCTTCATAAGGTGTGTTCAATAACAAGGTTAACGCGCGTGACTGCAAACGTAATGAAAAACCCTCTACAACTTCAACGGAATCCATGGTAAGCACCTCATCAATAATCGCATGGATTTGCTCTGTTAGAGCAGCACTATAACCTGCCTCCAAGGGCCTCTTAAACCAAGGTTCCACTATGGCACGATATGCCTTATGCTCTGGCGGATCCACTTCGAACGGAATTTGTCTTGTATCGCGAATATTAACTTCAGAAGGTACTACAATACGCCCTGGAGTAGCTCCTGATTGAAACGTTTTCCAATTATGCGCACATTTACGTACATCTTTAAGACCCAAAATCATGGTAACTGGGTCGTTTTGGTCATTCATTTCTCCGTAACCTTTAGTTGTTCTAGCGGCTTCAAATGGATCTGGAAGTGCACTTTTTTTCATAAGTTTATGTTTATTGTTTTAAAATATCATTAAAAAACTGAATGGTTTCTTTAATATGGGCTTCCCAATATACCCACTCGTGTTTTCCTGGATTTTCTTTGTATGTATGGTCTATATTCAAATCAACTAACTGCTGATGCAGTTTTCTATTCCCTTCAATAAGTTCATCATCTTTTCCGCAATCGAACCTAAAAGGAGGGAACTTGTTTTTATGTTTTAAGATAGTGGCGTAAACCGATTTGTTTTGAGCTTCATTTTGATGATATGCAGACAGTTCTTCTTCAACAAATAAAGCCATCTCTTCAACTACCGTAATTGACGACAAGCCAGAAACGCCTGAAAACTTATCGTTGTGTTTAATACCTAATCGCAAAGCACCAAACCCACCCATAGATAAACCAGCGATAAACAATTTTGATGTGCTACTCGCCTGAGGAATCAATTCCACAACGGCATTGGGCACATCTTCAACAATCCATTTTTCAAAATCAGCATTTTTATGAGGTAAATAACCACTACCATCTCCAAAAAGTCCGTCTGATGGCATCGCGATAATCATAGGTTCTATACTTTCAGTTTCAATCCATGATTTCATTTTTAAATGAATGCCCGTTTTTTGAGACCAAATCCAATGACTTCCATAAACACCGTGCAATAAAATGACGATTGGCAAATTAGATAAATCTTCTCCTGGTGGTACAAACACAGTAATATCTCCACGGTTTTTCAAGTGGCTACTTTTAACCGTAATATGTCTTAAATGATTAGACTCAAAACGTGGGTCCGATATTTCTGTAGTTCTAAATTTTGACATGGATTTTCATTTCTTATTCAAAAACAATAACGCCTTTAGCATTTTTACCAGATAACATATCATCAAATGCCTGTTGTAAATTTTCTAAGGTATAGGTTCTTGTAATCATTTCATCCAGCATAATATCTCCATTTCTATAATGTTCAATTATTTTAGGAAAATCTTTTTGAGGATTACACTTACCGTATAATGGGTTGATGTATTTTTTATCCCATTCAAACAAAGACATATCAATCAGGACTTCTTCTTCAATACCACTTACCTGTACTGCTGTCCCTGCATTTCTAATCATAGCCAAAGGTGCTGCTCCCAAAGCGGGAATAGCGGTGCATTCAAATGCATAATCTGCTCCTCTTCCGTTGGTCAATGTCTTTACTTTTTCGGCTGCTTTCAACAAGCCTTTATCATCTTTATCTGCTAAGATAGTATGTGTTGCTCCAAATTCTACAGCCATATCCAATCGTGTTTGATTGATGTCGATGGCAATAATTTTTGAAGCTTTTGATACTTTAATACCTTGAATAACATTTAAACCAACACCTCCAGTTCCTAAAACCACTGCGGATGAGTTTTCTGTTACTTGTGCAGTATTTACAGCTGAACCAAACCCTGTCATAACACCACAACTTACAATACTAGCCGCACTAAAAGACATGTCTTGAATAGGGTTTTTAACAACTGCCGACTCTTTTACCAAAGTATATTCTGAAAGTGTCCCAATATTAAAAGAACGTTCAATTGGAGTTCCGTTTAAAGATGTGCCTTCCATGTGTGCATGCCCTTCTGTGTAGCCATTTGATCCTGCTACAACAGGCGAATTGTTTTCGCATATGTGTTCATTTTCGTGTTCACATTGAAAACAAGTTCCGCATGGTGTCGCCCAATTTAAAATAACACTATCGCCAATTTTAACTCGTGTTACATCTCTACCAATTGCGGTAACCACACCTGCGCCTTCATGTCCCATTACAATTGGTTTACCCCAGTTTAAAGAGTCGTGATCTGTATGACACAAACCAGCGGCTTTTACAGCAATTAAAACTTCATCAGGTTTTGGGTTTTGAACTTCAATAGAATCAATAGAAAACGTGCCATCACCTTTGGCAATAGCTGCTTTGCATGTTAAGCTCATACTTTTTGATTTTTTAGTGTTTAAACGAATCCACAAAATTATAAAATGGCACAATACTATTTATTGTGTATTTTTGCAATAACAGTACTTATTTTGATTTATTTATGAAAAAAATAATAACTTTACATCATAATAGCATATAATTGAATTCCATTTGAAAGCTAAGTTTGAAAAAATCCCAGAATCTACCGATAGTTCTTTTCGCGCCTTTTTATACGAAAAAGAAAGCTTTGATGCGCCTTGGCATTTTCATCCAGAATACGAACTGACCTATATCATAAAAGGAAAAGGCATCCGCTATGTTGGTAATAGTGTTGAAAATTTTGAAGAAGGCGACTTTGTGTTATTAGGTACCAACGTACCGCATTGTTGGAAAAATACCAATCCCGATATAAAACCTGTAAAATCGATTGTGTTTCAATTTAATGACACCATTTTAGGGCAGGGTTGGATGGAAAAAAGCGAATTCAAGAATATAAAATGGATATTGGACAAATCATCAAGAGGTATTAAATTTAATGCTGAGGTTTCAAAAAAGTTCTCAAAAAAATTAGTCGATATATTACATCAATCCGCTTTAGAAAAACTGTTAAGTTTTTTAAAATTATTAGAATCCCTTTCATTTGCTAAACCTCAAAAATTTTTAATTACAGAAGGGTTTGCTCCTAATTTAAATAATAAAACAAACCATAGAATACATAGCGTTTTCAATCATGTCCATATTAATTATGACAAAAAGATTAAGCTTCAACATGTGTCTTCAATAATTGCTATGAGCGATGAAGCTTTTTGCAGGTTCTTCAAAAAATCATTAAACAAATCATTTTTTACGTTTGTTAATGAATATAGAATCCATATGGCATGCAAACAACTTATTGAAACCCATAACCCAGTCAAACAAATAGCTTATTCATGTGGTTATGAAAGTTTACCTTTTTTTTACAGACAATTTCAAAAATTCAAAAATTGCTCACCCCTAAATTTCAGAAAAAACCACCTAAACGCTTACAACAAAGCACTTGGTTAATTAAAAACACCAAATATATTATCTTAGATTAATCAATCTTTGCCTTAAATAAATCATATGTGTTCATAATTAGCCTTAAAAAGCTTCATCTTTAATGCTTATAAAACAACTAACTATGAATTTTAACATTTCCATTAGTAAAAACTTAGTATTTGCCTTAATGATACTTGCTATAGTTTCATGTAAAAACAACGAAACAAAAGCAAAAGACACCACTAAGCAACCCAATATCATCTACATTATGTCCGACGACCATACCTCTCAGGCATTTGGTATTTACGGCAGTAGATTATCATCTTTAAACCCCACACCAACTTTAGATAAAATAGCCAATGAAGGCATCATTTTCAACAATTGTTTTGTAACCAACTCTATTTGCACACCGAGTAGAGCAACTATAATTAGCGGTCAATATAGCCAAGCCAATGGCGTGATAGATTTAGAGGGGGAAGTTGAAACAAAAAATCAATACCTACCTCAGGAAATAAAAAAACTAGGGTACCAAACGGCACTTGTTGGAAAATGGCATTTAACGCACCAACCTAATTTTGATTATTACAATATTTTCACACAACATCATCAACAAGGTTCTTATTTTGACCCTTACCTAACCGAGAGTGGTATGCATTATGAACCTTTTAATGGTTTACCAAATTATGAAGGGAAACAATACATGGGCCAAAGTTCGGATGTGATTACCGATATCACATTAGATTGGTTAGAAAATAAACGAGATAAGAGTAAACCGTTTTTTTTAATGCACCAATTTAAAGCACCTCATGACGATTTTGAATATGCACCGCGCTATAAAGACTATCTTGAAGATACAGAAATTCCGGAACCTGCCAGTTTATATGATAATGGTAATAACGGTTCTATTGCAACACGCGGGGCAAATGATTCTTTAATCCATGTAATTGGTTCTTCGGTTTCCAAAAGAAACATCATAAGAAATATGGGTATGCGTATTTGGAGCACTGAATTTACCAAAAGAAACAACCCCGATTTTGACACCACTCAAGCCGATGGTTTAGACGATAAGGAATACATACACAAAACCTATCAAGAATATTTAAAACGCTACCTACGAAGTGTAAAAGGTATAGATGATAATGTGGCGCGACTTATTGAATATCTTAAAAAAGAAGGCCTTTACGATAACACCATTATTGTGTACACTGGCGACCAAGGCTTTAT
The DNA here is from genome assembly GCF_039543245.1 of Algibacter agarivorans. Taxonomy (NCBI): domain Bacteria; kingdom Pseudomonadati; phylum Bacteroidota; class Flavobacteriia; order Flavobacteriales; family Flavobacteriaceae; genus Algibacter; species Algibacter agarivorans. The sequence goes on along the minus strand of NZ_BAABJJ010000004.1, from coordinate 59,544 downwards.
GTTGGGTGAACATGATTATATTGACAAACGTTGGATGTACGACGAGTCTATGCGTATGCCATTTTTTGTAAGATACCCAGAGAAAATCAAAGCAGGAACGAGAACAGATGCCATAATAAATAATGCGGATTTTGCACCAACTTTAATTGAATTGGCTGGAGGAACGCCACCTGAACAAATGCAAGGGCATAGTTTTAAACATATTTTAGAAACGGGTGAAGAACCTGAAAACTGGCAACAATCTACCTATTACCGGTATTGGATGCACATGGCGCATGCGCATGCTAATCCTGCACATTTTGGTATAAGAACCAAAAAACATAAACTTATATTTTTCTATGGAAAGTATTGGGTAGATACCGACAACCCTGATGCCGAATGGAACAAAGCTAGTTGGGGCAACCGTTTTACCATGCACACACCAGTTGCTTGGGAGTTCTACGATTTAAGTAAAGACCCTCAAGAAATGAACAATGCCTATAAAGATCCAGCCTATAAAGACATTATTGCCAATTTAAAAGAGCAACTTGTAGCCAAACGTAAAGAATTGAATGAAGAAGACGGCGACAAGTATCCGCACATTCAAAAGGTCATTGATGCGCATTGGAATGATTAAATTGTTTTAATATTTTTAAATGCTTTAATCCCATTAAAATTAAATTTAACAAATGAATCATCTCATTAAAATTAGTGTCATTGCTATTCTATTTTTATCAAATGTAGCTTTTGGTCAAATTAAAAAAGAAAACTATAAAAAGCATGCTTCATATCAAGTAGAAAAATGGGAAGTTTTAGATATCAGTTTTGTTTCTAAAACACAATTAAAATCTCCATTTACGGTAGATTTTCATGCCATTTTTACGCACGAAAATGGCACAAAGCAAGAAATGCCAGGATTTTACAATGGTCAAAATGAATGGATAATACGCTTTTCCAGTTCGCAAAAAGGCAAATGGAGTTTTGAAACAAAAGGAGATTTAACTGAATTATCTGGGAAAAAGGGAAATATCATTGTTGAAAATAATAAAGACGGTAATCACGGAGCCATTGTAATCAATAAAGAAAATCCTCAGCATTTTTATTATGAAGATGGCACACCTTACTTCTTACTGGCTTTTGAATGTGACTGGTTATATGCATTGGATTATCACAATGATAAGGGCATCCCTAAAACAAATCACTTATTGGATTTAATAGAGCAAAATGGTTTCAATCAAATTGTAATGAATGTGTTTTCGTATGATGTTAGTTGGGAAAAAGACGAAAAATTAAAAGAGCATCCTGAACATGAATTTGGTGGTCCAGCAGCTATTTCTCCTTTCCTAGGGACAAACCAAGAACCTGACCATTCCGCACTAAATCCAGGATTTTTTCAAAAATTTGATCGTACTATTAGCTTAATGCATGATAAACGGATTGTATCACACCTCATGATTTACGTTTGGAACAAGTTAGTAGCTTGGCCAGATATGGATACAGAGGCAGATAATATGTATTTTGATTATATAATAAAGCGCTATCAAGCTTTTCCAAATGTGGTTTGGGATATTTCAAAAGAAGCCTTGTATTATGGTAGAGCAGATGAAGATTATATACATGGAAGAATAAAAAGATTAAGAGCGCAAGACAAATTTAACAGATTGTTATCGGTACATGATTTTAAATATTGTTCAAGGTTTCCAGATAAAGTTGATTTCATTTCTACTCAAAATTGGTCGCATAATCTTTATGACAAGATGCTTGATGCTAGAACAAAGTTTAAAGACAAACCCGTTTTTAATATAGAACATGGAGGTTATGAGGAATCTCCTTATGTGGTTTTTACAGGTGATTATACCAATGCAGAAATTTGTTTGCGCCGTAATTACATGTGCCTATTTGCCGGTGTTTACACAACCTATTATTGGCAAGGTGCTTCATGGAATGTCATTATTTATAACCCGTTTGAACAATCTGATGATTTTATCAAACCAAAATTTGAATACTTCAATCACATGGAAAAGCTATTTACCCTGTTTGATTTTAGTACAATGACACCGTCACCATGGCAAAACGGAAGTGCCTATAATTTAACCGATGATAATAAAACCGTTTTATTATATATTCATAAAGAAAACTATGGTATAGATGCCGCTTTCCTAAAAAAGAAAGATGAAAATAGAACATTGCAATGGTTTAATACTTTAACAGGGGAATTCACGAAAATTGAAACAGAAAACACAAAACCCCGTAAATTTATTTCTCCATGGCGTGAAGAAGCAGATGCTATACTCATATCTAGGCTAATTAACTAAAAAACGATTTAGAACATAAATTTCAAGAATGAAAAAAAACATTTTATCAATAGTTTTAATTATTATAGGAACCATTGTTTTTTCTCAAGAAACACCAAATATAATAGTTGTTTTAGCAGATGATATTGGTGTTGGAGATATTTCACAATATAGAAGATTACACTCTAAAAATATTATTGTGGAAACACCTACACTGGACAAATTAGCAAAAGAGGGCATTATGTTTACAGATGCCCACTCGCCTGCTGCTTTATGTGCACCTACACGCTATGCCATTATGACGGGGAACCATTGCTATAGAAGTTATGCGCCAAGAGGTGTTTGGGGTAGTTATCAACCCTCGCCCATAGAGCCAGGCCAACTTACTTTAGGGCACTTAATGAAGCAAGCAGGCTACAATACATCCTTCTTTGGAAAATGGGGATTTGGAATGGATTTCGCTAGAAAAGATGACCCAAATATAATTTACAGAGGCCCCAGGAATAAACCGGAATTAGATGTTGACATTACAAAAGTTATGGATAGAGGCCCTCAACAAAATGGGTTTGACTATAGTTTTATGTATCCTGCTGGTATTCAAGACGTTCCTTATGCAGTTTACGAGAATGGCGTTATGGTGCCTTTAAATAAAAATTCTGAAATTGTTCAAATTACACAAAAAAACATGGACAAAATTGGGTTTAAGCTTGATAAAATGGAAGGTTTAGGCGATAGTTATTGGAACCCTTATAATGCTGGAAGACTTTTAGTTAACAAAGCTGTTGATTTTATTGAAAAAAGTAGCGAATCTAAAGAACCGTTTTTTATGTATTATTGCTCGCAAGCTGTACATAAACCGCATACACCTTCAAAAAAACTAAACGGAACCAAAATAGCAGGAACTACACCTTCAAACCATTTAGATATGGTTAAAGAATTAGATGTTCAAATGGACATGATAGTTAATGCACTTAAGGAAAAAGGAGTTTATGAAAATACACTTTTTATATTCACATCCGATAATGGTGGATTACTTATATCTGAAACGATTAAATCTGGTCACAGTTCTAATGACACCTATCGAGGTGGCAAAAACCAAGCCTATGAAGGCGGACATAGAGTGCCATTTATTGCGCATTGGCCAAATAGAATCAAATCGAATTCAATATCAAGCAAACCCATTTTGGGCATAGATATAATAGCTACACTTGCCGCTATAACAAATCAAGATATAGCAAACAATCAAGCCATGGATTCATCAAACTTGTTACCAATAATCGTAGAAGGAAAAGATATTGAACCTCATCCATTTCTAATCAATCAATCGGGTACAGGAAAAGAAGCTATGATTACTGAAAATGGTTGGAAATTGATAATAAAAATTGCAAATGAAGATAACTTTGAAAAAAATCAAAAACGTATCGCACTTTTCAATTTAAATGAAAACCCTTCAGAAATTGAAGAACAGAATCTAATAAACTATCCAAATTATCAAGACAAAGTAATTCATTTATTAAACCTATATAACAAAACAAGGTCAAGTAAAGTAAATACAGGGGTTAAATGAAGATGATAATACAAACGCCCTCATCTTCGAAAAATAATTGATGCACATTATAATGATTAAAAACAATCAAACACAAAATATTTTTTCATTGAAACTACCAATAGTCATTGTACTATTATTGTTAACTGGTTGCAAAAACAATGAAAAACAAACTGATATTCCTTCTTTAGAAAATGAATTTCAATTCTCTTGGGAAAACCACACGTTAACTATTGATGAGCGCGTAGATGCATTAGTAAATGAAATGACATTAGATGAGAAAATCTCTCAAATGTTAGATGTTTGCCCACCTATTGAACGGTTAAACATGCCCTTGTATAATTGGTGGAATGAAGCACTTCATGGAGTGGCTAGAAATGGAAGAGCCACTGTTTTTCCACAAGCCATTGGTTTAGGAGCAACTTTCGACGACACTTTAGTCGAACGCATAGCCACAGCTATTTCAGACGAAGCTAGAGCCAAATACAACGAAGCCATAAAAATAAACAACAGAAGCCGTTATGCGGGTTTAACATTTTGGTCGCCTAATGTTAATATTTTCAGAGATCCACGCTGGGGAAGAGGTCAAGAAACCTATGGCGAAGACCCTTATTTAACAAGTAAAATAGGAGTCTCTTTTGTTAAAGGTTTACAAGGGAACAATCCTAATTATATAAAAGCCGCAGCTTGCGCAAAGCATTATGCAGTACATTCTGGTCCTGAAGAATTTAGGCATGAATTTGATGCTGTGGTTTCTAAAAAAGATTTATTTGAAACCTATTTACCAGCATTTAAAGCCCTTGTTCAAGAAGCTAATGTTGAAGGTGTTATGGGTGCATACAATAGAACTTTAGGGCAACCCTGTTGTGGAAGTCCTTATCTTTTGCAAGATATATTACGAAATGATTGGGGCTTTAAGGGCTATATCGTTTCCGATTGTGGTGCTATTAGTGATTTCCATAGGTTCCATAAAGTGACTAAAACACCTGAAGAATCTGCTGCACTAGCCCTAATAAACGGCACCAATATTAATTGTGGGAATGTATATGAAGTGTTAGGCAACGCTTTAAAACAAGGATTGATTACAGAAACATTGCTCGATACGCGTTTAAAAGAAAATTTGCGAACGCGCTTCAAACTGGGATTATTTGATATATTAGGAACTAATCCGTATGATGCTATTACTGCTGATGTGATAGATTCTGATGCACATAGAAAATTAGCTAAAGAGGCAGCACAAAAATCGATAGTGTTGTTAAAAAACAAAAACAACCTCTTACCGCTTAAAAAAGACATTCGCACACTTTATGTGGTAGGACCAAATGCTGCAAGCGAAGAAGTTTTATTAGGTAATTATTACGGATTAACCAGTAGCACTCAAACCATATTGGACGGTATAGTAGCAAAAGTAAGCGCAGGAACCAGTATTAATTATAAATCGGGAGTATTACCATATAGAAAGAATGTAAATCCAATAGATTGGACAACTGGCGAAGCAGGGCAATCGGATGTTTGTGTTGCCGTTATGGGAATTTCCGCGTTGTTGGAAGGCGAAGAAGGAGAAGCCTTAGCGTCTAGCGATAAAGGAGACAGAACCACTTTAAAACTTCCTGAAAATCAAATCAATTTTATAAAAACGATAAAACAGAAAAGTGATAAACCACTAGTACTTGTTTTAACAGGTGGTAGCCCAATTGCTATCCCAGAACTTCATGATATAGCTGATGCTATTCTATTTGTTTGGTATCCTGGTGAAGAAGGTGGAAATGCTGTGGCTGACGTTTTATTTGGCGATGTTTCCCCTTCTGGAAGATTACCCATTACATTTCCAAAATCTGAAAGCCAATTACCGCCATACGAAGATTATAACATGACTGGCAGAACGTATAAATATATGACTGAAGAACCCTTATATCCATTTGGATTTGGCTTGTCATATACTACATTTCAATATAAAAAATTAACTATTGACACTAATTATTCCGTTTCTGTTGAAGTTAAGAACACTGGAAAAACAGCTTCAGAGGAAGTTATTCAACTTTACATCAGTTCACCACTTGCCGGAGTAAAAGACCCTATTTACGATTTAAAAGCATTCCAACGTGTAAAACTTGAATCTGGCGAAACTAAGAAGATTCATTTTAATATGAATAAAAGCACGTTTAATCAAGTGAATGAAAATGGAGAACCCATTTTACGAGATGGCAGTTATACAGTATATATTGGTGGAGCATTGCCATCTCAACGTAGTTTGGATTTAGGTGCCTCAGCTTCTATTTCAAAACAAATTAATGTCAACTAATTTTAAAAATTATCATAATTAATAATTTAAAAACATACAACATGAATCGTTTTCAACTCCTTTCTCTTTTTACTATTTTAAGCTTTATAAGTATAAACACAAAATCGAATGCTACCTCATTTGGTGAAAAATATTATCAAACCTCAAACCAAGATATTCTAAATGAAAATACAGATATTTTTCTAAATATCAAAGATTTTGGAGCTGTTGGCGATGGAAAAACAGATGATACAAAAGCACTTTTAGCTGCTATAAAAAAAGCAGAAAAAACAGAAGGCACAATTTACTTTCCTCATGGAAATTATGCTATCCACCCTATAAAAGTCCCTTCTCATGTTACACTTTTAGGTTATTCTGCCTGGTCCTATGAAAACAAAGACAAAAAAGATAAAGATTTTGAAGGCAAAACAACTATTTCAGCGCTTTCTGGAAATGCAAGAGCTCTATTGGATTTAGGAGACTCCCGTGGCACTCGAATTCTTGGGCTTACTCTAGATGGTAAAAATTTAGGTAAATCTATGCATGGTGTTTATGCTAGAAACGCAGGTTGCGAGCAATATATCTGTATTGAAGACTGTCGTATTAATCACTTTACGGGTTCTGGAATTAGATTAGAACGTTGTTGGGTTTTTTCTGTACGTAAATGCTTGATTATGTTTAATGGCGAACATGGAATTGATGCTACAAGTGGTTATGATGGTTGGATTATTGATTGTCAATTAACAGCCAATGAAGGCAATGGCCTTTTTGCAAGAGGCTCTGCTCCTGAAGATATGCCTCAAGAAGAAAAAAATGCTTTAAGATTCTTTGGAACTGCTTCTATAATGGTTACAGCAAACAGAGTTGAATGGAATAAAACTGGAGGCATTGTACTTTCTGGTTCAAATTCAATGCAAATTACAGGTTGTTCTATCGATCATAATTTTGGCCCTGGCATCGAATTAAAGAATTCAACAGCAAACACAATTACTGGAAATGTATTTAGAAGTAATGGTGTAGAGCGTGAAGATGATGGTGATATGTGTAGCCAAATCATATTGAAAAACTGCAAAGGAACTTCTATTACAGGAAACAGTCTCTGGGGCTGGTTTGGCAGAAAAGAAGCTAAATTTAGCGCTCCTTATCCTTACTATGGCATTATCATTAAAGACCTTGAAGGTTGTGTTATTTCACAAAATGCCATGTATCATAGTTCAAGTAAAGCAGGTGTTTTAGATTATGGTGGTAATTCAAATACAATCATTAGCCATAACGCGTACGTACAACCAAATATTGAAATAACAGAAAATGGTTGGGTTTTAAAAGATAAAAAAACAGAAACCAACCAATAGGGTCACAATAAGAATTAATCTATCATAATTTTGGTTTTAATTCTATAACCACATGGTTTGATAGTTTATAAGTTTGATGAGATGTTATTTAAAAAACTTTCATCTCTTGATTTAAGATAGAATTATTAAACTATAAATAACTACAAATTTGTTGAAGTGTCTAGTTTTTGTCTAGCTTCTATTTTTACGAATAAATAGTTATCAATTAAATTTGTTCCAGTCCATGTTAATCATTCATTGCTTTCAAAAAGGCATGATTTATTGAATAATAGATTTTAATAGCACTAAACACACCTAATATCAGCACATGAAAAACTTCCATCTTATATTTTTTGCATTCATATTATGCCTGAGCTGCAATCAACCTAAAGCAAAAACAAATAGTGCTCAAAACACCGATTTTAATCTAAATTGGAAATTCTATTTATCACAGGAAAATGAAAATATTAACGACGTAGATGATGAAAAATATAAAAGCTTAAACTTGCCTCACGATTGGGCTGTTGAACAAGCCTTTGATTCCACATTAGTTAAAGATGCTTACGCTACAGGCTACCTACCAAGTAAAGGTTATGGATATTACAAAAAAGAATTTGATAAGGTTTTTAATGAAGATGAAGTTACCTATATCCTTTTTGATGGGGTTTACAATAATTCCGAAGTCTATATAAATGGCACAAAATTGGGATTTCACCCATACGGATATTCGCCTTTTTACTATGATTTAACACCGCACTTAAACAAAAACGGGAAAGACAATACTATTGCTGTAAAGATAGATCACACGCGTTATGCTGACAGCCGTTGGTACACAGGTGCTGGAATTTACAGAAATGTAAAATTGATTACCACCAACAAGTTACACATTCCTGTTTGGGGAACTTTTATCACGACTCCTGATGTTTCAGATGAAAAAGCCACTGTAAAACTAAATATTAAATTACAAAATGATTTTGATTCAGAAGAAAACATCACATTGGTTACCAAAATTTCAGACCAAAATGGTAATGAAGTTGCTACTGTTGAAAACGAAGCAAAAGTTCAAGCTAACACCTCTGATGAAATCATTCAAAATATAGAAATCAATAACCCAAAACTATGGTCTATTGAAACGCCACATCTATATACAGCCATTACTTCCATATTAAAAAATGATGAAAATATAGGGGATTACACAACAAACTTTGGAGCTAGAACCATAAAATTTGATGCTAATACGGGCTTCTATTTAAATAGTGTTAATATGAAAATAAAAGGGGTCTGCTTACATCATGATGGTGGATTAGTTGGAACAGCAGTCCCAAAAGGCGTATGGAAACGCAAGCTTCAAATTTTAAAAGATGGTGGTTGCAATGCCATAAGAATTTCACACAATCCGGCATCAACAGAATTTTTAGATTTATGTGATGAAATGGGTTTTTTAGTTCAAGATGAATTGTTTGACGAATGGGACAATCCAAAAGATAAACGTTTCAATCAAAACGAATCAAAAAGTACCGATTATATTACTAGAGGCTATGGCGAACATTTTCAAGAGTGGGCTCAAAAAGATATCAATAATGTCATGTTAAGCCACCGAAACCACCCCTCTATTTTTCAATGGAGCATTGGTAACGAAATTGAATGGACGTATCCTAGAAATGCTGCTGCTACTGGTTTTTTTAATAATATGGATTGGGATGGCAACTATTTCTGGTCAGAACCACCACATACCACTGAAGAAATTAAACACCAATTAGAAACCCTACCAAAAGGGAAGTATGATATTGGTGAAACAGCACAAAAATTATCGAAATGGGTAAAAGAATTGGACAGCTCAAGACCAGTTACCGCTAATTTAATTCTGCCTTCAGCAAGTCATTTATCTGGCTTTGCAGATGCTTTAGATGTTGTTGGTTACAGTTACAGAAGGGTTTTATATGATTATGGTCATGAAAACCATCCAGACAAACCCATTATGGGTACCGAAAATCTAGCCCAATACCACGAGTGGAAATCTATTATGGAACGTCCACATATCTCTGGCACTTTTCTTTGGACAGGTATTGATTATATGGGTGAAATTAGAGACCCATGGCCTGTTCGTGTTCAGCCTTCTGGATTATTGAATTCTGCTGGGTTTAAAAAAGGCTCTTACCATATGATGAAAACGTTATGGAACGATGAACCTCATATTCATATCGCAACTCAAAACATAGAAAAATCACTCAATAAAATTGACAACAATGGTAATATAGTTGCTAAAGACTCTGAAAAGTGGAAACATGCCCTTTGGGAATGGCAGGATGTTAACGAGCATTGGAATTATAATAAAAACGACATGATTTCTGTTGAAATCTATTCAAACTGTGAAAGCATTGAATTATTTTTAAACGACAAATCATTGGGTAAAAAGAAATTATCTGATTTTGAAGACCATATCTATAAATGGGGCGTGTCTTTTACAGACGGCAAGCTAACAGCAAAAGGTATTAAGAATGGTCAAGAAGTTACCTCTGAAATCATTACTGCTAGAAAAGCGACACAAATTCAGTTTTTTTCTGAAGAAACAACAATAAAATCAAATCATTCCGATGTATCACACATTATACTTCAACTTACTGATGATAATGGAAACCCTGTAAAAACAGATGATAGACTAATCACTTTCAACTTAGAGGGGCATGCAAAACTTTTAGGTATTGATAATGGTTGGAAAAAGAGTGTTGAGAAATTTCAATCTAATTCTGGAACAACTCACAATGGAAGAACATTATTGATTATTCAAGCAAAAGATAAAAAAGGATTAGTAAAAATTACGGCAACTTCAGAAGACCTGCCATCACAAATAATCAATATTAATATTCAATAAATATGAAGTCTATAAACACACTATTTTTAGTCGCAATTGGAATACTATTTTTCTCTTGTTCTGCATCTCAAGACACAACATCACAGAGTGGCACAAACGAAAATCAAGATTTAGTAATTAAATTTAACAACGGAGTTATTGCAAAATCAATAGCTAAAAACTACCCAGAATTAAATCAAACTTGGCAAATTGAAGCAGTATTTTCTGATGAATTTAATTACGAAGGAAAAAATTCTGAATTCGAAAAGAATTGGAATGATACCTATTTTAATGGCTGGAGAGGTCCAGGTTTAACAGAATGGACTTCTAATAATTCTGATGTTAAAAATGGAAATTTAATTATAAGTGCCTCAAGAAAACCGAATACAAACAGAGTTTATTGTGGTGTAATTACATCAAAAAAAGAAGTAAAATATCCTATTTACACAGAAGTAAGAGCAAAAATTGCGAATCAAGTTTTGTCTTCAAATTTCTGGTTTTTAAGCAAAGATGATAAACGCGAATTAGATATCATAGAATGTTATGGTGGAGATAGAGATAGTGAAAAATGGTTTGCTGCGAATGCAGCTTCAAACACACATGTTTTCTTAAGAAATGACAGTGATAATTCAATTATTAAAGACATTAATAAATCTGTAAAACATAAAACTGAAGATGGTTCTCCTTGGAGAAATGACTTTCATACATACGGTGCTTATTGGAAAGATGCATTTACAATAGACATTTATTATGATGGAAAATTAGTAAATAAAATAAGAAAAGAAAGCATTAATGATCCTGAAAACGTAGGACTGAATAGAAAAATGTTTCTAATTATTGATTTAGAAGATCACGATTGGAGGTCAAGAAAAAACCCACCTATTACACCAACAGATGAAGAACTTAAAGACGAATCTAAAAATAAGTATTTCATTGATTATGTGAGAACATTTAGACCTATTAACAAGAATTAAATAAGAGAATAAAAAGATAATTAGAAATGAAAGCTACTCAATATCAAGGGAATCAAACTTTCAATGTTATAGATAAAGACATTGTAAAACCAAAAAACGACGAAGTAAGAATAAAAGTTGCTTATGTAGGTGTTTGTGGAACTGATGTTCACATTTATCATGGAATGATGGATAAACGTGTTAAAATACCAGAAACAATTGGTCACGAAATGTCTGGAGTAATTGATGCAGTTGGTGAAGGAGTTCCTGGATATGCAGCAAGTAAAGGAGCTATTGGACAAATGACCATGACTTTTGCTAATGAATGAATGGGCAGGAAAAGGTGTTAACGTAAATGCAATAGCTCCTGGATATATAGCAACAGATAATACAGAGGCATTAAGAAACAACCCAGATAGAAACAAATCCATATTAGAGCGTATTCCAGCTAGCAGATGGGGAAATCCTGAAGATTTTGCTGGACCAACCGTGTTTTTAACATCAGAAGCGGCAAGTTGTGGTGCATTTGACCAAACGATAGAAACAAATAACGATGAAAATATATAAATCAAAATTCGGATATGGAGTAATGGGATTTCTGACTTTGTTGTTCTTACCTATTCTTGGATATATGGTTTACAAAAATGAACGCTTAGAAGCGATTCTATCGGTCGCAGGAATTCATTTATTGGTCTACGGATTTTGTCTATATCTAAATTTTTCGACTGAATACGCGATTACGGAAAATGGAATTTTAAAAGTCAAATGCGGCTTTGTTTACAATAAATCATTTGACATAAATAAAATAAAATCCATTACAAAGTCGAACAATCTGATTTCATCACCAGCACCTTCTTTAGACAGAATTGAATTGACTTATGGAAAATTTGACCTAATAATAATTTCCCCAAAAGACAAAATGGAATTTGCTAACGATTTGACAAAAATAAACCCTAAAATAGAAAATAAACTGACGGAAATAAAAACGCACCACAACAATGTATAACCGTAATTACGGCGGATTCGACTACGTCCGAATCCACTCGGAATTGCTAACGCCAGTTCTAAACCGAAAATTAACGCATATTTAACCCGTAACTGACGGTTATGTTATACTAGACCGTTATATGAATAGCACTACGGTACTTGTTGACGGTGGTTGGATGGGTAGATAATCATTAACAATTTTAAAACACAGTACCATGTCAGAAATAAAAGAATACCAATTATTTATAAACGGAAAATGGAAAACATCTTCTTCTGGTGAAACTATTGATATTATTAGTCCATCTACAGAAGAAGTGGTAGCAAAAGTGCAAAACGGAACGCCCGAAGAAGCTATTGAAGCTTTAGAAGCTGCTGACAAAGCGCAAAAAAAGTGGAAAAAACTACCTGCTCGGGAAAGAGCCAATCTATTGTATAAGTTTTCCAACGAGATAAAGGCAAATGCTGAAAATTTAGCACAGTTACTGGTTAAAGAGCAAGGGAAATTATTAAAAGTAGCACGATTCGAAGTTGCTGTGGCATCGTCCTTTATTGAATATGCATGTGAAGGCGCCCGTAGAATTGAAGGTGATATTATCCCTTCCGACAACCCAAACGAACAAATCTGGATTCAAAAAATCCCCAGAGGTGTTGTAGTAGCCATTACAGCTTGGAATTTCCCATTAGCGCTTGCAGCCCGTAAATTAGGTCCCGCTTTAATTGCAGGAAATACTATTGTAATCAAACCAACTTCCGAAACACCTTTAACAACTCTTGAATTAGGAAATCTCGCAAATAAAGTGGGGATTCCAGCTGGAGTAATTAATATTTTAACTGGGCCAGGTCGTGCTATGGGCAATGCCCTTGTTGAAAGTCCGATTACCAAAATGGTAACTATGACAGGCTCTACACCTGTTGGTCAACAAATAGCTAGAAATGCAGCTCAAAATTTAACACACGTCCAACTTGAATTAGGAGGCAAAGCCCCTTTTATTGTTTTTGAAGATGCTGATATTGATGCTGCCGTAGATGCTGCCTTGCATTCTCGTTTTGATAACTGTGGACAAGTTTGTACCTGTAACGAGCGCATGTATATCCATGAAGATATTTATGATGTTTTTATGGAGGAATTCATAGCTAAAGTTGAGAAGCTAAAAGTTGGAGACCCCATGTTGGAAGATACAGATATGGGACCAAAAGTAAATGCCAACGAATTAAAGCAAATGGAACATTTAGTAGCGGTAAGTATTAAGGAAGGCGCCACAGTTGCCACGGGAGGAAAGAAACCAACTGGAACTCAATTTGAAAAAGGCTATTGGTTTGAACCTACTGTTTTAACCAATGTAACCCAAGATATGACCATTGTTCATGAAGAATCATTTGGACCAATTTTACCCGTCCTAAAATTCAAAACATTTGATGAAGTTATTGGTTATGCCAATGATTGTGAATATGGTTTGGCCGCCATGGTATTTACAAACGACATGAATACAATCATGAAATGCAATGATGAACTTGAATACGGAGAAATCTATGTAAATAGAGGTCATGGAGAGCAACATCAAGGGTTTCATAATGGCTATAAATTATCAGGTTCGGGAGGTGAAGATGGAAAATATGGTTTCGAACAATATTTAGAGAAGAAAACATTTTACGTAAGACATAATCCTAAAAAGTAATGAGTACAAAAATCTCAAGTGTAAAAACGCGCCTTTTTACAGTGCCATTACCAGAAGTAATGTCTGATGCTAAACATGGAGATCACTACCATTTTGAGTTAGTTACAGTAACCATAATCCTTGAAGATGGTAGCGAGGGTACTGGTTACACTTATACCGGTGGAAAAGGTGGTTTTGCAATTAAAGCTATGGTTGAGCATGATTTTGCTGATGCTTTAATTGGAAAAGATGGTACTGATGTTGAAGGTATTTATGACTTTCTAGAATGGCATGTACATTATGTAGGTCGTGGAGGTATTGCTTCTTTTGCTATTTCTGCAGTTGATATTGCTTTATGGGATATTCGTTGTAAAAAGGCGAACCAACCTTTATGGAAAATGGCTGGTGGACACGGTAATACTTGTAAAGCCTATTGTGGTGGTATTGATTTAATGTTTCCAATTGAAAAATTATTGGATAATATGAAAGGATACTTAGCAAGAGGTTTCAATGCAGTAAAAATTAAAATAGGTCGTGAGAATCTTGAAGAAGATTTAGAGCGAATAAAAGCTGTTCGAGAATATATTGGTCCAGATGTAACCTTTATGGTGGATGCCAATTATTCTATGACAGTTGAAAAAGCGATTAAAGCTATAGAAGGTTTTAAACAATATGATATTACTTGGTTTGAAGAACCTATTATTCCAGATAATTATAAAGGGTTTGGAGAAATAGCTGATGCTACAGGTTTTCCTTTAGCAATGGGTGAAAACCTACATACTATTCATGAATTTGAGTATGCGTTTGACCAAGCAAAACTGTCTTTTGTACAACCAGATGCATCCAACTGTGGCGGTGTAACAGGGTGGTTGGCTGCGGCCCGATTAGCCGATAAACATGGTATCCCTGCCTGTTCTCATGGCATGCAGGAATTGCACGTTAGTTTAGTATCCTCCCAACCAAATTCAGGATGGTTAGAAGTACACAGTTTCCCAATTGACGAATACACGACAAGACCTTTGGTGGTTGAAAACCATAGGGCAGTCGCTCCTGATTATCCAGGTGTTGGGGTTATATTCAACTGGGAAAAATTAAAACCATTTCAGCATTAATATAATTTTAATAAAGTTAGTAAGTATGTATAGTTATTTTAAAAAAGTAGGTGTTTTATTAAGTTTAATAGCCTTTGTTTCTTGTAGTAGTTCTTCTTCGTCCGATGAAGTTGTAGATCATAAGCCAACAGCAATTAACGACACCTTAGTGGTAGAAGAAAATAGTGCGTCAGGAACTGATAATCAAATAGATGTTTCTACAAACGATTCGTTAGGTGATGATGGAGGAGACTCGGATAATTATAAAATATCGACAAACCCAGAAAATGGTTTGGTAACCGAGATAAGCGACGGTATTTTTGAGTATGTTCCGAATGCAGATTATTTTGGAGATGATAGTTTTAAATATGAACTATCTGATTCAGATGGAGATAAAGCCACGGCAACGGTAACAATTACTATAAACAAATTTTTGCCAACAAGTTCAGCTTTTCAAAATATGGATCCTAACTTCCCCTCATTTGTTTCCATTGAGAATACAACACCTTCAGATAAACAATGGGTGAAGTCTGAAGATCATTCTGATGAGTTTGATGCATGGAATCCTGGGAAATGGTATAAATCAACATGGAACTATGACCCACCAGTTTTTATGACACATAATAGTGCCAATTCTGGAGTTGCTGATGGTAACTTATGGATTAAAGCAACTTTAAACGAGAACAATGCTGATGATAGATGGTTTCAAACGGCAAGAATTCATTCTGTGAAGAAAGTTAAATATCCAATCTATACGGAAGCGCGTATAAAAACAGCTCATATTTCTGCTTTCAATACGTATTGGTTAAATAATGGAAATGCTGATAACAGAGATGAAATAGATATTATAGAGAATAATTCTAAACCAACTTGCACAAATTGTTCTGCCGATGATTTTCCGAGTAAAATGAAATCTCATTATCATCAGGTAGATGAAAATGAAACTCCAAACTGGATTAGACATGGAGGAGATTTCTATAGAGCAGATTTATCATCGACAAATCCGTTAAAGAATAAAGGGTGGAATGAAGATTATCATATTTACGGAGCTTGGTGGAAAGATTCTAAGAATGTTCAGTTTTACCTTGATGGAGAACCAGCGGGGAGTATTGTAGTAGGAGAACATTGGGATGATAAAACGTATGATAGAGAATTTACCAGAGATTTAGAGATCATTTTTGATTTATGGACTAATCAGGCAGATTGGTTGGGAGGACTTCCTCCAAAGTCTGATTTGGGAGATAACACCATCAATACCATGCGTATAGATTGGGTAAGAACATGGAAACTGGAAAATAAATAAGACAGATATGCAAATAGAAATAAAAGATTTTGGAGTTTATAATGAAGTTCAAATCAAAGCGTATACTTTGAAAAACGTTAATGGTATTGAAGTTGAAATTACTAACTACGGAGCTACTATTACTACAATAAAAGTTCCAGATAGTAAAGGCAATATTGAAAATATAGCTTGTGGATTTGATACTCTTGATGGATATTTTGGGGAGGATTATGTTGAAAATGCACCTTATTTTGGAGGTACAGTAGGTAGATATTGTTCTCAAATAAAAGATGCTAAGTTTTCATTAAATGGAAAAGACTATCAATTAGCAGATAACTGTGGACCTAACAACTTACATGGCGGAGCCGTTGGATTTGATAAAAAGATTTGGAGTGCTGAAACTTTTGAGAATGAAAAAGGTTCTGCAGTAAAAATGTCTTTAAGGAGTAAAGACTTAGAAGAAGGTTTTCCAGGTAATGTTGATGTTGAAGTAACATTTACTTTAACTGATAATAATGAATTAAATATTGATTATGTAGCAACGCCGGATGCGGATACTCCACTATCATTAACAAATCATACGTATTTCAACTTAAATGCATTTCATTCAAATGTAGAATGTCATTTAGCACAAGTTAATGCGAATAAAAAGTTAGATTGTGATGATACTGGAGCCGCTACTGGGGAAGTTGTTAATGTTGAAGGAGCTGCTGATGATATGCGTCAACCAAAACGAATTGGTGATGCTCATGAGGGTATGGGTGATGGCTTTGAAAATTTCTATATTTTAGATAATGAAAGCGCGGACTTCATAGAATCAGCAAAAGTTAATTGTCCAGATTCTGGAAGATCTTTAACAGTTTCAACAACTGAACCCTGTATGTTGTTATACACAGGAAAATATACATCTGATGCTATTAAACGTGAAAACGGTCAGCAATATGGAAAATATAGAGGGTTTTGTTGCGAAACACACCGTTACCCAAACGGACCAAACATTGAAAACTCACCAAAGTCAATAACCAAGACGGGTGAAACATTTAAAAGTACTACACAGTTTAAATTTAACTGGTAAACATTTATACTAACTAAAAACTAAATAATTATGATTGAAGGAATTGTATTAGCGGTAGGAGCAGGTCTTATGTTGGGCTTATATGCCTTACCAGAAAAGTTTACTAAAGATTTTAAATTCGAAAATACTTGGGGGTTATTCTTCATGTTGACTATGTTTTTAGTACCTATAGTAGCATCATTAACTCTAATCAAAGATTTTAGCAACGTATTTGCCGCTGTACCAACAGATATTTTATTCAAAATGGCTGCCGCAAGCGTCTTGTGGGGTGTAGGTGTAATGATGTGGGGCAAAGCCATCAATCATATCGGACTATCATTAGGTTTTTCTATATTTATTGGAACCGTTATTTTAGTCGGCTCAATATTGCCATTTGTTGTAGAAGGTTTACCTCCAAAAAATGTTTTTCTAACCGTTCTCGCAGGTATTTTTGTTGTATTATTAGGTGTGCTTTTTAACGGTCAGGCTGGAATTACCAGAGAACTGGATGAATTAGAATCTGGCCAAAGCAAAAAAGAAAAAGGTGCTATGGTTAAAGGTATCACCATTGCCGTTGTTGGCGGTCTATTAGCTACTGGTTTTAGTTATGCCAATGCTGTGGGCAGACCTTCTATCCATGAAGCTTGTCAAGCAGCCGGAAATGCAGAATGGGTTACAGCCGTTGGTGTTATGTTCCCCATATTTATAAGTGGAGGTATTGTAATGGCACTTTATTTTGCATGGCAATTATCAGCTAAAAATGCTTGGGCAGAATTTAAAACACCAAGTTTTGGTAAAAATTTTACCCTAATTTTGATTATGGCTATTTTTCACTATGCCGCCTCTGCCCTATTCGCATTTGCCGCATTCAAATTAGGTGAAATTGGAAACACTGTTGGTTATGCCATTTTTAACACATCTTGTGTTGCTACAGCCATTGTGAGCGGTATTGTAACCAAAGAATGGATTAACGCGTCTTCAAAAGCTAAAAACTATTTATATTTAAGTTTAGCATGTATGATCATTGGAATTATAATAATAGCAGTTGGTAACGGAATCTCATAAAACAATAAAAAAAAGAGATGAAAACAAAATTTTATATATTAAGTATATTTCTATTAGTAAGCTTTTTAGCTTGTAAAACAGAAACCAATAAAGAAAATATCAAAGAAACAACTCAAGACATTGAAATAACAGATGATCAACAAGATTTTCTAGGAATTACTAATAAAAATAAATTAAGTGCTGCTTCCAAACGTGCCTTAAAATGGGGTCCTAATTTAGGAAATGAATGGTTTTTTGAATACTCAATGCACGATTTAAAAGGGGATTTAGCCTATGAAGAAGGTGTTGTGCGACGGGATCCAAGTGCTTTAATTAAACATGATGGTAAATACTACGTTTGGTATAGTAGAAGTGTTGGACCATCACAAGGTTTTGGTGGAGATGTTGTTAAAGACAAAGTATTTCCGTGGGATAGATGTGATATTTGGTACGCAACTTCTGAAGATGGTTTAACTTGGAAAGAAGAAGGGTTAGCTGTTGCTAGAGGAAAAGCTGGCGAATATGATGATAGATCTGTATTTACAGTAGAAATTATGGAACATGAAGGTATATATTACTTATGTTATCAAACAGTAAAAAATCCTTATAATGTAAGAGTAAAAAATCAAGTAGGCTTAGTATGGTCCAACTCGCCAAATGGCCCTTGGACAAAAAGCAAAGAACCTATTTTAAGTCCAGCAGATAATGGCATTTGGAAAGGCGAAAAACAAGATCGTTTCGCAGTAGAAAAGAAAGGTGATTTTGATAGTCATAAAGTACACGATCCTTGTATCGTTCCTTTTAACGGGAAGTTCTATTTGTATTATAAAGGAGAACAAATGGGAGAAGCTATCACATTTGGTGGCCGTCAAATACGTCATGGTGTTGCCATTGCAGACAACCCAAAAGGTCCTTATGTAAAATCTGAATATAACCCGATTTCAAATAGTGGACACGAAATCTGTGTTTGGCCATACGATGGAGGAATAGCGGCTCTGATCACAACAGATGGCCCTGAAAAAAACACAGTCCAATGGTCGCCAGACGGCATTAATTTCGAAATAAAATCAGTTATAAAAGGGGCACCTCACGCTATTGGTTTAGACCGAACCGCAGACAATGAAAAAGAACCTACAGAAATTTTACGTTGGGGTTTAACTCATCAATATAAAAATTCTGACTACCAATATATTAGAGGTTTTAAAACGTGGAGAATGCGACAACATAAAGCGAAAGGTGTAGAATAAATTAAAATTCTTATTGTTGAAAAACTAATTGATATAGGCAAAATTCAATCACTTTTACAATATTTCTATAAGAAGGAACAGCTTTTGTTGATAAATGTTTTTGTTCAAAGAGAAAAAAAGCCATTTGTTTTACATTTTAGATTTTCTGTTTCCTACAGTCATGCGTTTAAAACATACTTTTGATTTGTAATAACAAGCTTATTCAACATACAGAAAAAATAATTATGATAAAAAAGAATTTAGTTTACGCATCAAGTTTATTATTAATGCTTTTAGTGGCGTCATGTAGTAGTGATGGCGGTGGAGATGACCCAATTATCGACACAGAAAACCCAACTATTAATTGTCAAGCAAGCATCAATGTTTCTATTTCTGCTACAGAGAATGAAGCCAAAGTAGATTATACCACGCCTGTTGCTCAAGATAATATTAGTGCATCCGTTGTACAAACCAGTGGGTTACCCTCTGGAGCAATGTATTCTATTGGAACCACAACAAACACGTTTCAAGCAAAAGATGCTGCCGGCAATACTGCTACTTGTAGCTTTGATGTGATTGTAACAAGAGATGCGCCATCGAGTAACAACCCCTATTTTGTTGGAAATGATCCAACACCAACGGGCAAAAAATGGACTAAAATCGATAATATGTCCGATGATTTTGATGGTACTGCTTTTGATGATAATAAGTGGCACAGAAACCCTTCTACAGATGGGTTTAACTGGATTGGGAGAGCACCAGGACTATTTGAATCGGATAATGTTACCGTTAGCGATGGCAATTTAAATATAACCGTTGAAAAGTTTGCCGCACCAAAAACGGTAAATAATATAGAATTCACCCATGGAGGTGCCATTGTACGCTCAAAAGAAGTTGCAAAATATGGACAATATTATGAATGTAGAATGAAAGCCAATAAAACCATTATGTCTTCTACGTTTTGGATTGCCTTTAAGCAAAATTGCAATACTGGGCCAGTTAGAAAATTAGAGTTAGATATTCAAGAATGTGTGGGGCGTGTTCATGATGGTACCGCAAACTGGGCTGCAGATTGGGCTAACTCATACCATTCAAATGCATGGAGGCATCAAAGAGATTGTGATACTGAGGTAAATGAATCCATGCAATCACCAGCTAAAACGGTAATGACAGAAAAAAATAATTCTAGGTTTTTTGTATATGGCTGTTGGTGGAAATCCCCTACTGAAATTTTATTCTATTTAGATGGAGAATACACGCATTCTATTACGCCTCCAACAGATTTTGATCTGGAAGGCCATATTACAATGGCAATTGAAACGTATGATTGGAATCCTGTAGATGAAGCAGGCAGTATTTTTGCAACAGGCTCATTTGATGATTTAACCACTAAGTACGATTGGATCAGAACTTGGAAATTAGATAACATCTAATATGAAATATTACCACTTTGCTTGTTAAAGGTAAAGTGGTAATTCTTTTTTATTGGGTTAAAAAAACCATTAAATCAATTAAAAAAAGCAACAGTATATTTAGATACTTTGAATTTGATTAAAACTAAAAAGTTGTTCGTGAGGTTTTTATTTTCAATCTTTCTTTTTGTATTCGGAATAGCATTGCACGCGCAAGATTCAACAAAACCAGCTAATTACCCTACGGACTCTCTAAACTTCGATAAGGCACCAATTCGCATCAACAGCACTCTTCCCCTATCCCATCAAAAGGATAATTTATGGATATTTCAAAAAGAATTTTCCGATGAGTTTTATGGGAATGAATTAGATGCCACAAAATGACATGGCACCAACCCCACTTGGCCGGGTAGAAAACCATCCATGGCAAATACAAAAAATGTAGTTGTAAAGAACGGTCATTTAGTATTACGTGTAGATAAGTTAAATGAGCCTATTAATGGCTACACCCATAGCGTTGGTTGGGTTATTAGTAAAAAACATAACCTAAGGCTATTTTGAAATGCGGGCTAAATTAATGGATGCGCCCTGGGTAATTTGTTTTTGGCTTTATAATTGGTGGTTTAAGGACAATTGGAAAACCGAGATTGATATCTGCAAAATAATTCTGGAGCCCAATCAAACCGTCATGATTTAACTTCCAACCTCCATGTGTTCTCAACCCCTCTCGATAAAGGAAACGTCGATAAACTAAAATCCTTTGGCAAAAAACACCTCATCCCTTTCGAGCTTCAAAAAGAATTTCATGTTTGGGGTTTGGAATGGAACAAAGATTCCCTAAAATGGTATTTGGATGGCGTTCTTTTTAGGGAATCACCAAATACCTATTGGTATCAAGACCTCTATATAAATTTCAACAGTGAATCCAATAAATGGCTACAGGCTTTTCCTGATGATGACCGCTTAAATAAAACCTATGACATTGATTTCGTAAGGGTTTGGAAGTTGAAACAATAGGTATTGACTTTTAGTTTTTCGCTTTATTATTTTCCTTTAAAATACGTTCTCTTTGTTTTTCGCTTAAACCTTGCGAAAGATATACATCAGGACGATGATACACATGATGCTTTTTCATTTCAGGGTCATCAATATCCAAACTTAAATCACAATCAAAACGTACTAGAATGGCGTGATTTTCAGACCAAGTGGTGTAGTTGATAAAATGTGAAATACCCCAAGTAATACCTCTACCGTCTTTTGTATTTGTAAACGCATCAGGGATGTACGGACCAGCTGCAGTGGGCATAAGTTCAACGATGGAAGCGATTTCAAAGTTGATCCCGTCTTTGGCAAACTGAATTGTCTTATGTTCGTTGCCATCTTTAATGGTTAGTGCGGCAATACCTTCTTCAAACGGAAATAACGTGGTTTCATGTCCTGAAGTTAAAACAGGATTAAGTGGGTTTTTTGTAAAAGGGCCAAGTGGATTGTCAGCAGTAGCTAAACCTTGCATGCGAATTAAATCAGGATTCCCATCAAAATCAGATTTATAGTACAAATAGATTTTATCTTTATAAACTAATGGATAAGGGTCGTGAATGGAATATTGGTCCCAAGTGTCTTTTGGTCCGTTGGGAATAATTATTTTATTGACTGCTGTCCATGGACCATCAGGTGAATCGGCATAAGAAGCCAAAACCGGACAATCATCGCCTCGGGTTCCACTGGCTTCACTAAACCCTTGATAATACATATAGAATTTTCCTTTCCATTTTAAGATATCGGCAGTAGCCACAGAACGATGCCCTAAATTTGGTTTTGGCGGTCTAGGAATAGCCACTCCTTGTTCTTTCCAAGTAAAACCATCGGTACTGGTAGCGTACCAAATTTCTGATAAATCCCAATCAGCAGAAGGAATGGTATCGTTGGCCATTTTTGCTCCCTTAGGTGGCGTGGGCGTTTGTCTATGGGTGTACCAAACATAGTATTTTCCATTTTCAAAAATGACTTTGGAAGGGTCACGGCGCGTTATCGTACCATCATGATTACTGTAATCCAAACCTTTTAATTGGGTATATTTAAACTGCGTATAAAGCTCGTTGTCTTCTGGTCTTGGCGCCATATAATTATCATAATTACGTTGCATTGAGGTGCTTAATGGCTGGTTTGGTTTCTCTTTTGGTAATATAAAAGGAAAAGTTTGAGATTGTGATTTACAGGATATTAAAAGAAATCCTACTAATATTGGTAATAGAAAAAGTGAGTTTAATGTTTTCATCTGTTAATACTTATTTTTTTAATGGTGTGATGGAATGGCATAATTACCATTTTCTTTGTTATCCAAATCTTGGTTATGACATTTCATAAATTTAATTTTTTTTTTATTATTATTTTTTACTATCAACCAATTTCCACAATCTAACCCAATTATAAATGATTGTTCTCTTTGTAGTTATTAACATAGTATCAGTCAATATGTGCTTCAATGTCCCCTCCTATGTCATTCTCTTTATATCCTTCCATATTTATTTTAAATGCGTAGGCTTCACTTTCTTTAAGTTCTTTAGGTACTTTTATAACTAATCCTCTATCATTTCTTGTCCATTGAATTTCTTCATCGCTACCTAAAAGATTAATGTTTTCAATTTTAGAATTTAAAACCCCTAATCCAGTACTAAGTGATTTAATCACAATTTCATTTTCAGGTTTATCTAAAACAATAGCAAAAAACTCTGTGTTTGATTTTTTTGTAAATCGAATATCCTTATTAGTATATTCAATTTTATGTTTTTCAACCTTATGCCCGCCTTCAGGCAATCTTGTTGGGCCTTCACCGAAAATTGTCCATGGTCTTGTTTCATAAATAGCTTCTCCATTTACTTCTAACCAAGTGCCCATATTAATTAACAAATCTTTCATGTCTTGAGGAATTGAACCATCAGGATTTGGCGGAACATTCAATAACATAGATCCATTTTTAGACACAATATCAACTAAAATATCTATAAGCTCATTAGATGTTTTAAACTTTGCATTGGGTCTGTAAAACCATGCTCCTGGAGACGTATCTGTTAACCAAGTTTGTGCTTTAGGTTGGTTTGGTCTGCCTCTTTCATAATCTCTAATGGCTACATTTTCAGGAAATGTAGTTTCTTTATAACATACAACAACTTCTTTTCCCCATTCTAACCCTTTATTATAATAATACGCTAAAAATTTTTGACGTGATTCTTCTGTCATATTTTCTAACCACCAATCAAACCAAATTAAATCTGGTTGATAAACGTCAATAAACTCTTTTAGTGTTGCCCACCATTGCTTATAAAAATCATCATCAGGAATATCAGAATCTATACTGTGGGGGTTTGTGTATAAATCATAATCTTTAGGATCTACTCCACCATATTTATGAGCTGGAGCATAATATTTCCAAGTGAATGCATGATGAAATGATCCCATAAATTTCATGCCTCTACTTTCAATTTCTTTTTTAAGTTCTAGTGAAGGATCTATGCCTCCATAATTCATCGAATTCCACCGTGTCGCTTTACTATTCCACATTGCAAAATTGTCATGATGCATGGCTACAGGCCCTGCAAACTTAGCTCCTGATTTTTCAAACAATTCTGCCCATTCTTTAGCATTGAATTTAGAAGGATTAAATTGTTCAATAATATGCTTATACCCAAATTCAGCGGGATCTCCATATTTTTCTTTATGATGTGTGAAATTGCTTGATGGTTTTCCGTTTTCTGTTTCAATTTTAACACCATCTTTATACATTAACATGCCATGCCAGCCTCCATACCATTTATTAGGATCAGCACCTTTAAAAGCTTCAGATGCTGGTCCCCAATGTGTATAGATACCAAACTTGGCGTCTTTAAACCAATTTGGTTCTGGATTCACTTTTTCAAGCGACTCCCAATTTTCTTCAAAAGAAATTGAAGATTCAATGTTTAAACTATTTTTCTTTTGATTGGTTGGTTTCTCCTTACAATTTAAAAACACAACACATAAAAAGAGGATTAAAGCTTTAATAATTCTCATAATTATTTTTTTATTATTATTTATTATCTTCCAGTTTCCAAGATCTTACCCAATTATAAGTGGTTGTTCTATCTTCTAAAGAACCCGTCATGCCACCATCAGCAGGAACGGGATTCCAGTCGTAAGTTTCAACAACCATTCTTAAATACATTTCAATATCAAAATCAGCTGATGGTTTCACTTTCGATTTCATTTTACCATCTAAAAAGAATAAGATTTCATTTTTAGACTTCCACCAAACCCCGTAAACATGAAAATCATCATATACTTTTCCTCCTATAATTGCACTTGCTTTTTCTGAGCCTTTAATATAGTCGCAGTCCTCTGGAATATTTCTACTATGTGTATTCGAATTCATGGATTGATCAAAATTATTCATCCATTCCTCATCATTTGTAATTTGTCCAACACATTCTTGTATATCTAATTCTGTGGTTCTATTATCACAACCTTTTAAATCTTCACCCTTATTTATCAACCAAAACGTAGATGACATGAATGTTTTATTAGCTTTCATTTCACATTCATAATACCCATAAGTCATACCGTTTCTGGATCCAACATACCCACCTCCATGCGTAAACTCTTCATTGTCTATACTAACAGATTTTGGTAACATTGTTGTAGTTATTTGCAAACTACCATTGTTAACTTTAACATTTTCGGCAAGAAATAAGCCCGGTGGTCTACCAATCCATCCTTGACCGGATATTTGCCACTTTTCTTCATCTACTTTTTTACCGTTAAACTCATCGGACATATTTTTAATCAATTCCCATTTCGTATCGGTTGGTCTTGGGTCTTCACCATTAATGAAGGTTGGTGACTTTTGCGCAAAAATAGTTGTTGCTACGAATAGTAGAATCACAGTTAATACTTGTTTCGATAGTTTCATTATTAAATTCATATTTTGATGTTTTCCATTCATTTTTTATTATTTTAATTCTAAATATTTTAGTCTTTCTACGATTAATTTGTTTTCTCTAACTCTATTATCGATTTTAGTAATATCAATCATGAAATCAAGTTTTTGGTAGAAATCACGTTGCAATACAATGGCGTTTAAGATTAAGAGCGCTTCTGTTTCATTTTTAGATTGATATAGAATATTAATCATTTCGTAAGAAGTATCTTTTATTCCTGTAATGGCAAAAAATTCTGTAGCCCTCATCCTGTTTAGCAAAAGTGTATCGGAGCTCATTATTTTTTCAATTTCCAATGAAAATTCTTTTGCTTTTTCACCAAAACTAGAACAAACAGTTAATGCCCAAAGGCGTTCTAGTTCATCAGAAGATTTTAAATATTTTAACAGTTTGGGTTTTGCTTTTTCAAAAGACGTTAGCTGTAAGTTCGCAATTTTCAGATAACGATTAATGTTTTTTCTATGTGCTTTACCAAATGCAATAGGGTTCTTAAAAGCATCTTTAATTAGATAGTATTCAGGATAAAATGATAAATCCGGCATTTTTTTGATCCAAGAATTTAAGATGTTTCTTAATTGAGAGCGCTCTTTTGTATATGCTGGATTATTGGCTAGATTTATAGTTTCAAAAGGATCATTTTCAACGTCATAAAGCTCCTCTGAAGTTTTAGGTTCAAAAAAACTGGATTGTATGGGTCTAAGTTGCCCATTATCAAATAAACTTTTCCATTCACTATAGGCAAGTTGTTTATATCGATAATTATTCATTAAGCCATCAATATTAAAAGGCTGAAAATTTCTAATATATTTTAAATTGCCTTTTCTAAGGCTTCTTACCATATCATATTTTTCATCAAATCTATCTGCATATCCAAATGCTTCGTCCTGCTTCACGAGTTTCTTAGCCTTTATGTTTTTTCCCAAAAAGGGTTTTCCGTCTATAGTTTTAGGAATTTCAATACCAGCAAGATTCAAAACTGTAGCTCCAAAATCAACAAAACTAACAAATGCATTCGTTGAAGACCCTATGCTAAATGGTGATAGGTTTTTATACTTTTCTGGTAAATAAACCACTAATGGAACATGTAGACCGGTTTCTTTTAAATAGCCTTTACTATTAGGCAAAACACCACCATGATCGGCATAATAAAAAATTATAGTATTTTTTAAAAGACCTTCTTCTTCCAACGCTTTAATTACTTGCCCAACTTCAGTATCCATTTTCTGAATTTGGTCTCTGTAAAATGCGTTAGTGTATTTAAAGTTTTGGGTATTAGGGTGATTGGGTTGTATAAAAACAGAGTCAATTGCTGTTATTGTTGATGAAGATTTCATTTTTTCCTCAGAAAAATGTACAATCCCTTCATGGGTTGTCCCTATATTATAAACATGAAAAAAGGGCTGTCCGTTTTTTCTGTTTTTCCAATTTGCATCTTTTGAAGAGTCATCCCAAACATCTACACCTTTATAAATATTATAATCTTCTTTTAGGTTATTGGTTGTGTAATATCCTGCATTGCGTAGGTATTCAGGAAACATTTTTATGTTTTCAGGCAAGGTTATTTTTTGCTCTGCTCTATGATAGTGTGTAGCTAATTTTGGCCCATAAACACCAGTTATCAATGTAGATCGAGCCGCACTACAAACGCTGGTATTTGAGAAAGTTCTATTGAATTTTACACCATGTTGTGCTAATCTTTCAATATTAGGTGTTTCAACACCATTAGAGTCGAACAATTTCATATAATGGATTGAATTATCTTCAGAAGTAATCCAAACTATATTAGGTTGTTGGGCTCTTAAAGAGGAAACACCAAAAATGAATAAAAGAGTAAGGAAAGAATTAATTTTCATTTTTATTTTTATTTTTATTAGATATGCATGCTACAGCTTACTAGTATAATTGATTTTAAACTTCTTGAAGAATAAAAGTGTTCAAATATTATTTATTAAAATATGAAAAGAAAATAATAGCATTCGTCTTCTATTTTTTTAGTTCCCAAGCCCTAAAATACTTCACATGGAATTCACCATCCAACCGATTATCATCTGGTAATGCACCAAACCATTTATTGGATTCACAATTAAAATTGACTTCTAAAGGTTGGTGCCAATGCGTATTCACTGCCTCACGAAATAAAATACCGTCAATATAAAATCGAATGTATTTTTCCGTCCATTCCAATCCCCAAACATGGTAATCGGTTTGTAATTCTTTAGGAAAATAATACTTTTTGGTTCGCGAAAAATGGGCTTTTACATCGCCTTTGTCTTTGGGAGATTTAAAAACATGTATATTTGAATTCAGATCGTGACGGTTATAATCTACCCCTGGAGCATTCTCACAGATATCTATCTCGGTCCACCAATCTGTATCAACATTAGTCATCCAGAAACCCGAAACCCACGGCGTGTCCATGAGTTTGCATTCTGCTTCAAAATAGCCATACAAGAATTTGTTTTTACTTTTAATAAAGCCTGTAGAGTGTGTAAATTGATCTGGCAAGGTAGCATCGCCATGTTGGTTGACCCTAATTACAAGTTCATCATTTTCAATTTTTACATTAGAACCATGAAAAAAAGTTGGAGGTCTCCCCTTCCATTTAGGGTTGTTTGGAAACCAAATGGTTTCATTCAGCTTACTGCCTTTAAATTCATCAGAAACCTCTTTTAATAGCTTCCAGTGTTTTAAGTTCTGCTGGTCTGATAACGGAAAATCATCATTATTTCTATTTACGGCACGCTCAATTTGAACAGAATCAACATACTTTTTTGGAGGAATGGTTAATTCTTGCGCCCATGTTACTCCAGAAAAAAGGAGTACAAAACATAAATTTTGTAAACGTTTTTTATTCATTATTTAACAATTTTTATTGTCAACTATTATTATTAATTAAAAACCCCAATGAAAAATCAAATCTCATTGGAGTTTTTCGCTATTTAATCACTAATTTATTAGTTGCTGTTTTTTCATTATTTCTTAAAATCAAAAAATACATACTACTACTTGAAAGTGAATTTAAATCTAAATCCAATTGGTTGTTTTCAAATTCGGTTTTCATAACAAGGCGACCCAAAATATTAAATATTTCAACTTCAGTTTTTCCTTTTAGGCCTTCCGTTTTTATTTGAACCAAATCACTTGCGGGATTTGGGTATAATTCAATACTAAAAACATTTTTCTTAAAATCCGTAGATGAAAGCGTAAGTTGAGAACTAGTAATTGTATCTATAATTTGAGCATCACTACCTCCTTCTGGTCTAATATCTGCTACTACAGTATAATCACCACTTGACAAAGTGCTTCCTAGGGAAAGTGATACATTATGATTTCCATAACCTTCCAAACCATTAATAGTGGTCGTATAAACTTCATTATTTCCTGAATCAAATACATGAAATTTAATATCTCTGTTTAAATTTGCTTTATAATTATATGATACTGTTAAAGTTTGGGTAGCATTTGATAAGGTTGGCTCTGAATTAAAATTAATATCCTCTGTAAAAACCGGTGCTTTTGCTGGTGGATTTTTTTCTACAATTTCAAAATTATCCCCATATGCTTCATCAGAAGTTGTTTGTGCATAAAAGTAAAATTTAACACTTGTTTCCGCTCCTGTTGTAAACTCTACAGTGGTTTGCTGATAAGTTGCATTAGAGATATTATTGATAACTCCCAAAATAGTTTCAGCCATATTATTTTCTTTAACTCCTAAAATCATTTTCCCTCCTAAAACTTTAATATAGGACTTTAACAAATAGGTAGTATTGGGTTTTAAGGTTACAATACGTTCGTGTGCACCTGCTCCTTTAATATGTGCGGCATACGACCCTTGATAAGGATCTGTTGTGCTTACGGTTCTTATAGTACCTCCCCAACCCGTCCAGTTGGTTAAATCTCCATATTCAAAATCGGCATTCTCCAAACCATCTGCTGCATTTACGGGTTCAGGATCAAAAATAGGCACTAAACGATAACTTCTAACCCAATCATAATAAGCCGTATTGATGGCATTATTGTTTAATTCTGCATCGGTTGGATATGGCGTTAACCAATTATATGTTTCGGTAACCATAGCCATAAACATGGGTCTATCAAAAGGGTTGGCATCTATAGTTGTGTTAAATAATATATTTTCCCCTAATCTTCCATCCGAATAAAAGGTGGCTGATTTTGCATCATGCCACTGTACACCATAAGTATGATAATCTTCCCAAACCTCACTGCCTAACAATGCCGAATCCGTGCCTTTAGAATAAAATGTTTCACTAGATGCTCCACAGGGAATGTAACGGTGATGGGTATTTGATTTCATTTTTTGTCTAAAAGACGGAAACGTGTTTCTGGTATCACCGGCAGCTTCAACAATATCCAACTCTTGACTATATTTATCCGTTGTACATCCTGTTGGTGTGTAATCCTGTTTGCTATTTGACAACCAGAACGTTGTGGACATGGCTATTTTTGAACTCTTGAATCGACACTCATAATACCCATAATAAGCGGTTTCTTTTATAGAGGTTACAGCACCACCATACATGGTGTAAGCCCCTTGTGGTGTACCATATTTACCACTTTTTATTTGCATGTTACCTCTTTGAACACTTACAGCGGTTGGTTCAAATTTTGCCGGAACGCGTCCTTGCCAATTAGTAAAGCTATTTTTCCACTTGGTTACATCTAACAAAACCCCATTAAACTCGTCTGA
Organism: Algibacter agarivorans; assembly: GCF_039543245.1. Taxonomy (NCBI): domain Bacteria; kingdom Pseudomonadati; phylum Bacteroidota; class Flavobacteriia; order Flavobacteriales; family Flavobacteriaceae; genus Algibacter; species Algibacter agarivorans. The sequence continues at coordinate 28,877 of NZ_BAABJJ010000004.1, read as the reverse complement.
ATATTGCTCATATAACACCCATCGAAAACCCGTTGGAGGCTCTGGCGGCTGAGCATTTACAAGTGTTGAAAAAGCAATAAACAACAATAAAAGCAAAGGTTTTTTCATGAAAATTTTTTATTTCATTCAATGAATTTGATGTTAATAAAATTACATGTTAACAGTTACAACAAAGGATAAAAACAGACTTTTTAGAACTTCATATGGTCTTAAGGTAAGGACTTAGAGCACTCTAAATCGCTTTTAATGGACATATGTTATCAAATTATAACCATGTATTATTTATGATGCTTTATTTATTACTTAGATTTGAATAGGTTCTAGCATTATTAATTTCAAACACTCGCAGTGAGACAGGAGCAAAAGGTTAAAACCAAAATAAATAAAACCAATATTATGAAACATTGCATAATAACAATCAAATTCATTGCCCTACTCTTTTTCGGGTTCATATCCTTTAAAAATCAAGCCCAAAACGACAAAGTAATATTCGTAAAAGATGTGCCAGTAAAACTTAAAAGTGCATCTTCGTATAGCTTTTTTGTTGGATATGAAGTTTCAAAAGATTCCGATTTAGCTTTAGATATTTCTGGCGGTCCAGGCAAATTTTGGGCCGGAAAAACCATTCCTGTAGACAAAGGGAAAGGTGTATTTCAATTTCAAATCAGTCCAAAAGATAAACCACGAGTTGGCAAAGGTTATCGTATTTTGGTTTCTGTACGAGATAGAGGTGGCGATTGGAAATCAGAACGCGCTTCGTCCATCATAAGAAATGTAGAAATAACCAAAAACGACGCTCCCATTTTAGACGATGCATCCTTTTCTTTATTAACCCCCACTTCACTTTCTAGTAGGGAAGTTTTTGAGTTTGATATTAAATACAAAGCCAGCGCACCAAGATTGCTTCAAGTAGCGTTATGGAATGGCCAACAATGGATTGCTGCAAGTCAAAACAGAAGCATTAATACTGGGGAAGGTTCGATAAAGGTAACTTTAAATGCAGGACAACCAAAGGAAGGCAACAAATATCGTTTTGTATTGTATTATGGCTCTGGGGAAGGCTTTCCTAACGAAAATATTGTAAGTAAAGAACTCTCTGGAATTGAAATCACTAAAGCCATAAAAGTACTTACTCTTGATGATTTGAACGAGCAGCATATTACACTTTCACTTAATAAAAACTCGAATAGTTTAACCTTACCAGGCAACCCATCCTATGAATTTATTAGAATTATATCGACTAATGGAGAGGTTGTAAAAGAAGAAACAAACACAAATTCCATAACCGTTTCAGATTTGGATAAAGGCGCATATTATGCCATTACAAGCAAAGATGATTATTACAAATTTGTTAAACTTTAAGATAATGAATAAATTATTTATAACACTTACAATAAGCATAGTATCACTATACAGCGTTGTTGCTCAAGAAAACGAAGTAACTATCGATTTTACTACTCAAAAATTTATAGGTAATGAAAGTGAATTAAATAGGCAAAAATACTTTGCAATGCACGATTCTTACTCTAATTGGGATTTAGCTTCTGATGCCGATTATTTATTTAAAAAACTAGGAATTCATCATGGTCGTACTTTTGGTGGCCCTGCCCCCTTTAGAAAATCGAAAACAGAAATCCCATCTTTAGCCGAAGCAAAAGCAATGACTGATAGAGCTGCTGAAGGTATAAAAAAGAGTCCACTCTTTGATGAATTTGCTACTACAGATTTTGTGATTACAGACCATCCTAGTGAGGCCTTTCAATTAAACCAAGATTATAATAAAGTGGCAGAATACGATGCTACTTACTTAAAAAATGCGTATCCCGTAATTCCAAAGTACTATGAGGTTATGAATGAACCTTTTGTACATGCCAAAGACTACGTAGAAACTTGGGATGAAACACCTGCCGTCATAATAGAAATGTCTAAATTATATAAAACTGTTGCAGATAAAGTACATAGTGAAATTCCTGACATGATGGTTGGCGGGTATGCATCTGCCTATCCTGAAGTTGAAAAAGACGATTTCGGCTACTGGGATACGCGCATGAAAACCTTTATGGATGTAGCAGGAGAAAGTATGAAGTTTTTTGCAACACATATTTATGACGGACGAAATGTAGAAGGTGATTTTAGTTACCGTTCAGGAAGTAATTCCGAAGGTATTTTAGATTTAATTGAAGCCTACAGTTTTAAAAAGTGGGGTGTTGTGAAACCTCATGTCATTTCAGAATATGGCTATACGGCGCAAGGACTTGTTGGCAAACCATATTCCCCAGAATTAAATGGCACTTGCTTAATAGCTTATAATAAGATTTTAATGCAGTTATTGGATAAACCTGACCGTTTACTTAAAGCCATTCCATTTATAACTTCTAAAGCCACTTGGTTCTATGATAATAAAGAAGGAAACCCTAATGGCTATCCTTATCCTTGGGTTATTAAAAAGAAAGAGGAAGATGGTTCATATACTTTTACACACCTGAAGAAATTTTATGAACTTTGGAAAGGTGTTGAAGGAAAACGCATAGAAGTTGCATCAAACAATCCCGACATCCAGATACATGGGTTTTCAAAGGAGGGAAAAGTTTTTATTGCTATAAATAATTTAAGTGATGAGAATCAAGATGTGGCATTAAACTTTTTAAACAACAGCACAAATTATATAAAAAACATCACGTTAAGACGACTTTACACCACTGCTACAGGATTTCCAAGATTAATTTACTTTACAAACGAATCATCTATAGATTCAGTTAAACTAAAACCTGGTGAAACAATCATAGCAGAATGTGATGTTACTCCTATTGAATTTAATAATACTTTAAAAGAAAACAATTATTATACAGACACCTATCTGCAACCAATAGAGAAAAACAAAGCCATCACATTTAACTTTAAGAATATTGAAGCTATTAAAAATGGTAGAGCATATATCAAAATGGGGGTTGGCAGGTCTCATGATATGAGTAAAAAACCAACTATAACGCTTAATGGCAAAACCATAGAAGTGCCAAATAATTGGGCGGGTTATGACCAATTGGCAAGGGAGCGTTTCTTCGGCGTTATTGGTATTCCGATTGAAATCAAACATCTGGTTGATGGTGAAAATAAAGTAGAAATCACCTTTCCTGATTCAGGTGGTCATGTTAGTTCAGTTATTATAAATGTTGAGTCGAGAGGTTAAGATTAATCAAAAAATCTGAAAAATAACCATATGTTGTAGAGTTTTAAACATTCGATATTTCAGCTTTTAAGTAAAAACAGGAATTTAGCCAACACATTAGTAAATTTACTTTAATCACAATTAACCAAAATCACAATTAACCAAAAATTTTGAACATGCTTTTAAGAAAACAAACCTATATTTTATTAACCCTTTCCTTTTTAATGTTGGCATGTGGTTCTAAAAACGATAAAAAAGTAGCAGAAAACAAATCTGAAAACACCCAAATTTTTGAACCAAATTGGGAGTCTATAAAAAAACACTACAAAGACCCAGAATGGTTTAACCAACAAAAATTTGGCATCTTTATTCACTGGGGTGCATATACTGTTCCTGCTTATGGTTCAGAATGGTACCCAAGAAACATGTATATGGATTCAGCTCAATTTACTGCGGAATTAAAGCCGCAAAGAACAGGACCTTCTAACGAAAACAAACATCATGTAAAAAATTGGGGAAATCTTAAAGACTTTGGATATAAAGATTTTATCCCAATGTTTAAAGGTGAAAAATTCAATGCAGCAGAATGGATAGATTTGTTCAAAAAAGCAGGTGCTAAATATGTAGTTCCTGTTGCAGACCATCATGATGGTTTTGCCATGTATAATTCTAACACAACACGTTGGAACTCAGTAAACATGGGGCCTAAAAAAGACATCTTAGGCGAGTTAATGAAAGAAGGTCGTGCCAAAGGAATGATTATGGGAGCTTCTTCCCATTACGCTTTTAACTGGTCATTTTACAATAAAAAAGACCATTTTGATACTACAGACCCTCAATATGCAGATTTATATTCTGCAAAAGGAAAAAATTTAAACGAGCCCGTTTCAGAAGAATTCAAAGAATTATGGTGGAAAAGAACTGTAGATTTAATTGACAATTATCAACCAGATATTTTATGGTTCGATTTTATGTTAGATACTCCAGAATGGAGAGAATACCGTCCAAAATTAGCAGCTTATTACTATAATAAAGGTATAGAATGGGGCAAAGAAGTAGTATTGCAAGATAAAAATTTCTATGAGCAAGCATTTCCTGAAGGAACCGTGATTTACGATTTAGAGAGAGGGAAATTACCAGGTATTAGGAAATTACCTTGGCAAACAGATACTTCTATTGGTAAAAACTCATGGTCTCATGTTACTAATTGGAAATCTAAAACTGCGAATTCTTTAATTGATGATTTAATTGATATTGTTTCTAAAAATGGAAACTTGCTTTTAAACGTGGGTCCTAAAGCAGATGGCACCATGCCAGAAGACCAAAAAGAAATCTTATTACAAATTGGTAGTTGGTTGGATATAAATGGTGAAGCTATTTACGATACAAAATATTGGAAAACCTTTGGTGAAGGTCCTACAGAAGTTGGTACTGGTCACCATTCAGAAGGAGGCAATAAAGAATTTACAGGACAGGATATTCGTTTCACACAAAAAGGGAACAAAGTATATGCTATTATGATGGCGTGGCCAGAAAACAATAGTGTTGTTGTTAAATCTGTTAAATCCTCAGAAGATAAAGTATCTAATGTAAGAATGCTAGGTAGTGATGAGACTCTAAAATGGTCTCAAGACGATAATGGTTTGACTGTTGAGATGCCTACTCAAAAACCTGGAGACTTTGCTTTTGTTTTGGAGTTAACATTATAATAGTTTAAGTTAGTTTTTTTTAATTTGTTATTAGTAATAAGAGTGCATCTTTCACAGATGTACTCTTATAAGTTTTAAATAATCTTAATATATCATGAAACTTCCATAACGAATTCTTGATTCCCAAGAAAATGATTATACGGAAAGTTACATGTGACCAATAAAAAAATAATAAATATTATCTCATGAAATACATAGTCTGCGAAAAACCGGGAGAGTTTCTATTAAAAGAAAAAGAAGCACCTATCAGAAAAGAAAACGAAGCCTTATTACAAATAAACAAAGTTGGTATTTGCGGCACCGATCTGCATGCCTACGGTGGCAATCAAGCCTTCTTTACCTATCCTAGAATACTGGGACACGAATTGGCTTCAGTAGTATTAGAAATTGGTGAGAATGCAAAAGGCATTAAAGCGGGGGACAATGTGGTAGTAATGCCCTATGTTAGTTGTGGAGAATGTATTGCATGTAGAAATGGAAAAACCAACTGCTGCACCAATATTAAAGTTTTGGGTGTCCATGCCGATGGAGGGATGCAGGAGCAAATAACCGTTCCTGTCGATATTTTATTGCCTGCCAATAATTTAACAGACGATCAAATGGCCATTGTAGAACCTCTAGCTATTGGAGCACATGCCGTGAGACGTGCCGATATTAAACCTGGAGAAATCGTTGTGGTTGTAGGTTGTGGCCCTATTGGTATTGGTATTATGAAACTCGCTCAAATTGAAGGTGCAAAAGTTATTGCTTTGGACATGAACGAAGATCGACTTAAATATGCAAAAGAAAGCATTGGTGTTGATTATACCGTAAATGTAGGTAATGACCCCGTGAAACAAATAGAAGACATTACCAATGGTGATATGGCAACTGCTGTTTTTGATGCTTCGGGAAATAAATTTGCTTTAGAAGCTTGTCCAGACTACATGGCGCACGGTGGGCGTTTTGTTTTGGTGGGACTCTCAAAAGGCGAATTAACCTATACGCACCCCAAAGTACATGCCAAAGAAATGACATTAATGTGCAGCAGAAATGCTACGACCGAAGATTTTGAACACGTTATCAGCGTATTGGATCAATTCCCAACAGAATCGTTCATAACGCACAATGTGCCTTTTACCGAAATGATAAACCATTTTGATAGCTGGCTAAAACCAGAAACAGGCGTTATAAAAGCAACTGTAAATTTTAATTAGAAAAAACAATGTCTAAAAATTACGTCCAAATAGATCCAAAGGATAACATTATTGTAGCCATAACCCCTTTGCCTAAAAACACCTTTATAGATGTTGCTGGCGAAACCTTTTCATTGCAAGGAGACATCAAGCAAAAACATAAATTCGCTCTATACGATTTTAATGTGGGCGACGAGATTTTCATGTATGGCGTTTTAATTGGAAAAGCAGTACTTCCCATTCAAAGAGGAACTGCTATTACTATAGAAAACGTGAAGCACGCTTCCGCTGAATTTAACGATTCTAAAGAAAAATTCACATGGTCTGCTCCTGATGCTTCTAATTTTGAGGGGCGTACCTTTAATGGGTACCATAGAAAAGATGGTAAAGTAGGAACTGCAAACTATTGGCTAGTAATTCCTTTAACCTTTTGCGAAAATAGAAATATAGATGTTTTGGAAGGTGCGCTTTCTGAAAAATTGGGCTACCAAACCAAAAAGGATTTTGCTGTAGATACAGATGCTTTGATCCGCCAGTTTAAAGCGGGTGTTACGGAAGCAGACATCTTGAATACGCCTATTATAACAACTAAGGAAGAAATAGAAAAAAACAGAGTCTTTCCAAACGTTGATGGCATTAAGTTTTTAAAACATGATGGCGGTTGCGGTGGTATCCGTCAAGATTCTGAAACCTTGTGCAAATTATTAGCAGGCTACATTACAAACCCTAATGTTGCTGGAGCTACTGTATTTAGTTTAGGATGCCAAAACGCACAAATAGAAATGTTGCAAAACGCTATTGAAGCTATCGATCCAGACTGCAAAAAACCGGTGCATTATTTAGAACAACAACGTAGCGAAAGCGAACGAAAACTAATTGAGGAAGCTGTTAAATACACCTTTTTAGGGCTAATGGAAGCCAATAAAGTAACCAGACAACCTGCCCCATTAAACAAACTGGTTTTAGGATTGGAATGTGGTGGATCCGATGGGTTTTCAGGAATTTCGGCAAACCCTGCTTTGGGTTATGCCTCAGATTTACTTGTAGCCTTAGGAGGCAGTCCTGTATTGTCTGAATTCCCAGAATTAAATGGTGTGGAACAGGAAATTATCAACAGATGTGAAACAGCAGAGGATTCAAAAAAATTCTACGATTTAATGCGCGCCTATTCAGCAGCAGCTGTAGCCGTTGGTTCTGGGTTTGAAAACAATCCCTCTCCTGGAAATATCAAAGATGGCTTGATTACCGATGCCATGAAATCTGCAGGAGCAGCAAAAAAAGGAGGCACATCCCCTGTTGTAGAAGTTTTGGATTATACCGAACAAGTAACAAAACCTGGTTTAAATTTATTGTGTACACCAGGAAACGACGTAGAATCAACAACAGGTTTAGTGGGTTCTGGTTGCAACGTGGTTGTATTTACAACAGGCTTGGGCACACCAACAGGGAATCCGGTAGCTCCAGTACTTAAAATGTCCAGCAATACCAATTTGTATGAACGTATGAACGATATCATCGATATTAATGCAGGTACTGTTATAACTGGCGAGGACACTATTGAATCAATGGGAGAAAAAATCTTGGATCATATCATAAGAGTTGCTAGCGGTGAAACACCATCGAAAGCCGTATTACACGGAAATAACGACTTTATTCCTTGGAAAAGAGGGGTTTCATTGTAATTTATCATCTTATCTGCAAGGTTTTTTGAAACCTTACAGGTCTTATTCATAATATAACCAATAACAAACCTACAAGGTTCTAAGAACCTTATAGGAACAAAACCAAGTTAATGCAAGAATTAAATAGAAAAACAGCATCGGTTAACACTTATACCGAAAGAATTATACAATTTGGAGAAGGCAACTTTTTAAGAGCATTTGCCAATTGGATGATTCATGAAATGAACAAAAAAGCCAATTTTGATAGTGGCGTTGTTGTAGTACAACCCATAAATCAAGGCTTAGTAAAAATGCTAAACGACCAAGATGGTCTATATACACTTTACCTTAACGGTATCAAGAACGGAAAAGCCATCAGTGAGCATGAAATTATTGATTGTATTCAAAGAAGTATCAATCCTTATGAAAACTATAATGACTATTTAGCCAATGCTGAAAACCCCGATTTAAGGTTTGTTATTTCAAACACCACAGAAGCTGGTATTTCTTATAATGAAAATGACAGGTTGGACGATACGCCACCTCAGAGTTTTCCAGCTAAATTAACCGCTTTATTACACAAAAGGTTTCAAACGTTTGGGGGTGCTTCAGATAAAGGGCTGATTGTTATCCCATGTGAACTAATTGACAGAAATGGTGATAATCTTAAACGTATTATCCTTCAGTATGCATCTGATTGGAATTTAGGAGACGATTTTAAAACATGGATAAATGATGATAACATTTTCTGCAATACATTGGTAGATAGAATTGTTCCCGGATACCCAAAAGATAAAATGGAGGCCATTACTAAAGAACTGGGGTATAAAGATAATTTGGTTGTTGAGGGCGAACAATTTCATTTATGGGTCATTGAAGGCCCTAAGTCTGTTAAAGACGAATTCCCTTCAGAAGCCTGTGGGTTAAATGTGGTTTTTACCGATAATATGGAACCTTACAGAACTCGAAAAGTCCGTATCTTAAATGGTGCACACACAGCCTTAGTACCTGTGGGCTATTTATATGGCATTGATCGTGTTCGTGAATCTTTAGAAGACCCTATTGTTGGATCATTTTTAAAAGATGCCCTGTTCAAGAATATCTGTCCAACTTTGGATTTACCAGATGATGAACTAAGCCAGTTTTCGAATGATGTTTTAGATCGTTTCAGAAATCCATATTTGGAGCATGAACTCATGAGTATTTCATTAAACTCGGTATCTAAATATAAAACACGAGTACTGCCTTCTGTATTGGAATTCATCAAAAGAAAAAACACATTGCCATCTCATTTATTGTTTTCATTAGCAGCATTGATGGCATTTTATAAAGGTGATAGAAACGGTAATAAAATTAATTTAAAAGATGACGCTACCGTTTTAGAGTTTTTTGAAAACCAATGGAAAACCAATGACGTATCGAGTGTAGCAAAAGCAACTTTATCTAATACTGATTTTTGGGGAACAGACTTAACAACATTTGACGGTTTGGAAAACGAAGTGGCCAAATATTTAGAATCCATCATAAATAATGGTATGAAAACAGCTATAAATACATTATCTAACTAATATATGATAATAGATTCACATCAGCACTTTTGGAATTATGAACCCGTAAAACATGATTGGATTGACGATAACATGTCGGTTATAAGGCGTGATTTTACTCCCTCTGATTTGAAAAAGGTTTATGATGAAAACGATATTGATGGCTGTGTGGCAGTTCAAGCAGACCAGACTTTGGCTGAAACCGATTTTTTAATTCAGCTATCTAATGAAAATGATTTTATTAAAGGCATCGTTGGTTGGGTTGATTTAAGGAATAAAAACGTTGAAGCTGATTTAGAAAAATATAGTGCCTTTAAAAAAGTAAAAGGGTTTCGACATGTAGTACAAGGCGAACCTGACCATAATTTTTTATTGAGACCTAATTTTCTACGAGGGATTTCAGCGTTAAAAAAACATGATTTCACATACGACATTCTTATCTTTCCACATCAATTAGGTGCTGCTTTAGAGTTTGTAAAACAATTTCCTAAACAGAAATTCATCATCGACCATATAGCAAAACCATATATAAAGGATGGTTTTTTTGATGGATGGAAAGTCCTAATGAGTGAAATAGCAAAACATGAAAATGTACATTGCAAAATATCTGGTATGATTACAGAAGCAGATTTCAAAACATGGACACCATCGCAAATTGAACCTTATATGAATGTGGTTTTAAATGCATTTGGAAACAAAAAAGTGATGTTCGGTTCTGACTGGCCAGTATGTTTGGTTGCTGGAAACTATAAACAAGTAAAAGATTTAGTAACAGATTTTATAGCAAACCTAAGTGCCGCCGAACAAGCTGATATTATGGGCCAAAATGCTATAAAATTTTATAAGTTATAGATTGAGGCTAATAAATTTAGGGTTAAAAGAAAAAGTTACTGTTGTTGGTGCGGCAGAGATTAACGCTTTATTTGTAATCAGACAAATTGAAACTGCAGTAAAAACCATAAAAGAAAAATACGGTCGTGTTGATGCATTAATTAATAATGTAAGTATTATTGATGGCATAGGTTTAAATACCTGCATAGACAATTTAGTGTATTCTCTTAAATTAAATATGGTATGTTTTTTTACAATTTTAAAATATTGCTTGCCAATGATTAAAAAAGCTAATAGTAATATTTTAAATATAGTTTCTAAAGCGGCTCAAACAGGTCAAGGTAATGCTTCTGGATATGCGTCCTCTAAAAGAGGTCTATTTAGCCTACAAGAAAATAGGTATTTGATTTAATTAAAGACATGCAAGTAAACACCATTGTGATTACTGAAGATTAAATATATTATAACTACTAAACCATAAATTAAAATATGAATACTACAAAAAAAATTCCAATAGTTAGAAAAGAACTTTTACTTCCTTTCATAATCATTACTTCCTTATTCGCTTTATGGGGTATTGCTAACGATTTAACCAACCCTATGGTTTCAGCTTTTAAAAAAGTAATGCCGGAGCTTTCAAATGTTCAAGCATCTTTAGTACAATTTGCTTTCTATTTTGGGTACTTTTTCATGGCATTACCTGCAGCATTGTTCATTAGAAAATATAGTTATAAATCTGGGATTCTATTAGGATTGTCTTTGTACGCTATTGGAGCATTTTTGTTTTTTCCAGCAGCAGCGAACCAAGAATTCAATTACTTTTTGATTTCATTATGGATTATTACTTGTGGTTTGGCATTTTTAGAAACCACTTCTAATCCTTTGATTTTATCCTTAGGAGACAAGGAAACGGCAACCCAACGTTTAAATTTAGCTCAAGCTTTTAACCCAATCGGCTCTTTAACTGGTATGATAATAGCTCAAGTATTTATTATTGGTGCCTTACGTTCTGACGATTATACTACTGAAGCTTATAACGCCTTAACTTCAGAAGAATTAGGAGCCATAAGAGAAAACGATTTAAGCATTATCAGTATTCCCTACATTGCTTTAGGTGTTTTAGTATTAATAATTATGTCTATTATAATTTTTACCAAGATTCCAAAAACTGCAGCAGAAGATAAAATGGGACTGTCGGAATCGTTCAAAAAATTGTTCTCTAACAAAAATTACAAACATGGTGTGATTGCTCAAGCTTTTTATGTTGGTGCTCAAATTATGTGTTGGACCTATATTTTTCAATATGTAGATAATTTGAATGCGACTTTTGGCTGGGAACTAACTGCTACATACTATAATGTTGCTGCAATGGTTTTGTTTCTTGTTGGCAGATGGATAGGAACCGCATTGATGAAATCAATAAACCCATCCAAAATATTAATGCTTTTTGGAATTGGTGGTGTTATTTGTAGTGTTGGCGCTATTCTTTTACCTGGAATGGCTGGTTTAATTTCTTTGGTTGGTATTTCAGTATTTATGTCTATCATGTTCCCGACCATTTATGGTATTGCACTTAAAGATATGGGGGACGAAGCCAAAATTGGGTCAGCAGGATTAGTTATGGCTATTGTAGGTGGCGCTTTAATGCCAGTACTTCAAGGTAGTATTTTGGATATGGGAGGTTCTGGTTTTTCAGATGTTGCCATTTTAGGGTTTATTCCTGAAGTAAAATTTTCATTCATTCTTCCATTAATTTGTTTAGCAGTAGTTGCTCATTATGGCTATGCTACTTATAAAACTTCAAAATAACAGAAATTATGAGTACAAAAAGACATTGTTTTTCATGCGACTTAAAAGACGATTCTAAATTAATAAAGGAATATAAAGCATACCACGCTGCTGGTAATGCATGGCCAGAAATAACCAAAAGCATTAAAGATGCAGGTATTGTGGACATGGAAATTTACCTTGTCGGCAATCGTATGTTTATGATTATGGAAGTTGATGAGACTTTTGATCCAGTCAAAAAAGCTAAAATGGATGCCAACAACCCAAAAGTACAAGAATGGGAAAACCTCATGTGGAAATACCAACAAGAACTTCCCTGGGCTAAAAATGGCGAAAAATGGATGGCTTTAGAACAGGTTTTTAAATTAGAAAGATAAACTTAAAAACAAATAACAGTAAACACAAAATAAGGATGGGTTTCAGAATAAAAACAGTACAACTTTTACTCGCTGTACTATTATTTATAGTTGTAAATAAAGCGTTTTCTCAAGAAAAACCAAACATTATTGTTATTCTAACTGACGATCAAGGCTGGGCAGACGTTGGTTTTAATGGCGCTACAGATATTCCTACTCCAAATTTAGACAGACTGGCAGGTGAAGGTGTTATATTTTCTAACGGGTATGTATCTCACCCCTATTGCAGTCCGTCAAGGGCTGGTTTATTAACGGGTCGTTACCAAGCTCGTTTTGGGCATGATTGCAATATGCCTTATGATGGTGAAAATGATGCTACAGTTGGAACACCTCTATCAGAAAAAATGATTTCTGAAGCTTTAAAAGAGCAAGGTTATAGAACGAGTGCTATTGGAAAATGGCATGTTGGTGATCATCCAGATTTATACCCACTTGCTCAAGGTTTCGATCATTGGTTTGGTTTTCCTGGAGGCGGTATGAACTATTGGGGAAAAGCTAAAAATGATATTCAAACCATATACAGAAATGGTAAAGTTGTACCTGAAAATGAATTAAATTATTTAACTGATAATTTTACAGATGAAGCCATTAGGTTTATTTCTAAAAAAGAAGACAAACCCTTTTTTATGTATTTAGCCTATAATGCACCTCATGCGCCAGATCATGCAACTAAAGAATATTTAGAAAAAACAAAACATATAGAATACGCTGGTAGAAGTATATATGCTGCCATGGTAAATGCTGTTGATACTAATGTAGGTAGAATAGATTCTACTTTGGTAGCCAATAACATAAAAGACAATACTATTATTGTATTTCTAAGCGATAATGGCGGTAGAATTGAACATGCCGATAACAGACCATATAGAGGTCATAAAGGCATGTTATTTGAAGGCGGTATAAAAGTGCCATTTTTCATGACTTGGCCAAAGAAAATTAAAGAAAATCAACATTATCAAAATATTGTATCATCTTTAGATTTATTTCCTACATTCTTAAATGCGGCTGGAGCTAAGGCCAAAAAAGAAAAACAACTAGATGGTGTAGATTTATTACCATACATTACAAACAAAGTAAATTCGGTACCACACGATGAACTTTTTTGGAGGTCTTCTGGAAATTTTGAATATGCAGTAAGAAAAGGTGATTACAAACTATACAAGAGCGCTTACAAAAACAAAACACTACTGTTTAATTTAAAAAAGGACAGTTTAGAACGTTATGATATTTCGGATGGTAATTCAAAAATTATAGCCAATCTAGAAGCTGCTTATAAAAAATGGGATGCTAAAAATATTGATCCTAACTGGTTTGATCCACATGCAAAAAATGTAATCAAAGAAGAAAAAAAGTGGGAACAGAGCAGAAAAAAATCAACAAATTCAAACTAAAGCTAAATTATTATGATTCAAATCACTAAATCTGCATTTTTAAAATGCTCTATTTTAATGATTATACTTGCTTTATCGGTAAGTTGTAAAAATGAAAATAAACAAGATGAACCTCAAAAAACCGAAACCAAACCAAATATTGTTTTTATTTATTTGGATGATTTGGGCTACGGCGATATTAGTGCAAATGGTGCTACAGAAATTTCAACTCCTAACATTGATCAATTAGCTAATGGAGGTGTACGTTTCACTAATGGTTATGCTACTTCGGCAACTTGTACTCCAAGCCGTTATGGGATTTTAACAGGTGTTTACCCTTGGAGAAATAAAGATGCCGCTATTTTACCAGGCACCGCGCCTCTAATTATTAGTACAGAACAAAAAACGGTTCCAAAAATGTTAAAGCAACAAGGGTATCAAACTGGTATTGTTGGTAAATGGCACCTAGGTTTAGGTAGAGGAAATGTAAATTGGAATGAACGCGTATCCCCTGGGCCAAATGAGGTTGGCTTTGAAGAATCTTATATTATGGCTGCAACTCAAGATAGAGTGCCAACAGTTTACATAAGAAACGGTCATGTTGATGGTTTAGATCCTAACGATCCCATTGAAATTAGTTACAAAACAAATTTTGAAGGCCAACCTACAGGGAAAGATAATCCAGAACTTTTATCTATGAAATGGCACCACGGTCATAATAACAGTATTGTAAATGGAATACCTAGAATTGGATACATGAAAGGTGGCGAAGCTGCAAAATGGAACGATGTAGACATGGCGGACCACTTTTTAAAAGAAGCACAAACCTATGTGAAGAAACATAAGGAAAACCCATTCTTTTTATACTATGCCTTACAACAACCACATGTACCACGTACACCACACCCACGTTTTGTTGGAAAATCTGGAATGGGGCCACGTGGCGATGTTATTTTAGAGGCCGATTGGGTTATTGGTGAATTCATTAAAACTCTTAATGAAGAAGGTATTTTAGAAAATACTTTGATTGTTTTATCTAGTGATAATGGCCCAGTATTAAATGATGGATATTATGATGATGCTGTAGAAAAATTAGGTAAGCATACACCTTTTGGAGGTTTACGTGGTGGTAAATATAGTTTGTTTGATGCAGGTACACATGTACCTTTTATTACATATTGGAAAGGAACCATAGAGCCAACTGTTTCTAATGCTATAGTATGCCAGTTAGACTTATTTAGCTCTTTGGCTCATTTAACAGGTAGTACTGCAAAAACTAATGATAGTGAACAACTACTAAATGCCTTTTTAGGAAAATCAAACCAAGGCAGAAAAAATTTAATTCTGGAAGCTGGTCAAAAAACAGCATTACGTAGTGGAAATTGGGTGTTAATCCCTCCTTATAAAGGAAATCCTATTAACAAGCAAGTAAATATAGAATTAGGGCTTTCAAGCGAATATCAATTATATAATTTAA
The DNA here is from genome assembly GCF_039543245.1 of Algibacter agarivorans. Taxonomy (NCBI): domain Bacteria; kingdom Pseudomonadati; phylum Bacteroidota; class Flavobacteriia; order Flavobacteriales; family Flavobacteriaceae; genus Algibacter; species Algibacter agarivorans. The sequence continues at coordinate 13,737 of NZ_BAABJJ010000004.1, read as the reverse complement.
AAGAAGATAGAGCTCAGGAAAATAATTTAGCTAATAGCAATAAAGATAAATTGGCTGAAATGATTGCTTCTTATAAAAAATTAAGAGGTGAAACAGAAGTAGAAATTAAAGAACTAGAGTTAAAATAGATTAAAAAAATATTTCAAAAAAAAGGCTTTGGATGAAAATTCAAAGCCTTTTTTTAATTTTAAACCATATGTTATAATATTCAATACATATCTAATTAAATTAAGCAATAAGAATAAATATTTTTGGTATAGATAAACTATACATAAAAATGAAAATCAAATTATTAATTCTTGGACTAATAATCTGTCAACTAAATTTTGCACAGAACAATAACTTACCTAGTGGTTTTGAAGCTGGAAACAGAACAAAAACTAACTTAAACTTAGGTTGGAAATTCCATTTAGGAGACCTTAAAACTAAACCAACAAGCATAAATTTTGATGATAGTTCTTGGAAGAATGTTTCAGTTCCTCACAACCCTCAATTAGTTTCTTATGAATTGGATAGTATTAAAGAAACTTGGGTTCAAGAAAAATACCTTCGTGATGTTAGTTGGTATAGAAAAAAACTAAAAATTGAAGCAGACACATCGCAAAAAGTATTTTTAGAGTTTGAAGCCGTACATAACGCAACAGAGTTATGGGTTAATGGAGAAAAAGTAGGTAATTACGCTGTAAATGGCTATACTCCTTTTCATTTTGATATTACCAATTTTGTAAAATTCGGTAAGGAAAATACCATTGTTGTAAAAGCAGATAACACTTATAACCAAACCATAGCTCCAGATCCCCATAGAACAGATTATGTAAAATTTGGAGGACTTTACAGAGATGTTTACTTAGTAACCACTAACAAGCTTCATGTCAATTTCAATTGGGAAGACTTTGATGCTGGTGTGCACATAACTACACCTACTGTTAACAAAAACAATGGTACTGTTACTATTAAAACAACTGTTAAAAATGAAAATTCTACAGCAAAAAAGAGTAAAATAATTACAAATATTATTAATAAAGATGGTTTTGTTATTAAGAAATTAATATCAGAAATTAAAATTTCAGCTAATTCTACCCATACATTTAGACAATCTGCTACAATTGAAGAAGAATACCATTTATGGTCTCCAGACACGCCCTATTTATATCGCGTAAATTCGGTGATTTATGATGACGAAGCACCTGTTGATTTTGTGGAAAACAAATTTGGTTTCAGAAAATTTTCTTTAGAAAAAGGTAAAGGATTTGTATTAAATGGAGAACCGCTTTTTTTAGTGGGCGCAAATCGCCATCAAAGTTATCCTAACATTGGAGATGCGGTGCCAAATTCCTTTCATTATAACGAAGCGCTACAGTATAAAAAAGCTGGCATGAACATCATTAGGTTATCTCATTATACGCAAGATGATGCTTTTATTAATGCTTGCGACGAATTAGGAATTTTTATTTATGAAGAACCTTCAACATGGATTGAATGGGGAGATGATACTTGGTTTGAAAACTTAGAAAAAGCAACTAGAACTATGATTCGTAATCATAGAAATCATCCTTCAATTATTGTTTGGGGCGCAGGAATTAACCATAGAGGTCCTGTACCTAGAATGCAAACTGTGGCCAAAGAAGAAGACCCTTTTAGATTAACGGCCTCTGCTTCTGCCCCATGGGATGGACCAAAAAACGAAGGAATTACAGATGTGCATGCAACAATGGATTATCGAAGAACAGAATTTCCAGAGAGTGCCTATACTATGGTTATGGAACATGGTAGTTCTCCAAATTCAGAAGTCAATCAATTTCACATTTCAAGATATAAAGGCAACAAAAATAATTTTGCAGCCATTACTTGGTTAGGGGCGGATTATAATCATTTACAACCAGATATTGTTGACGATCAATGGTCTAGAGATTTCATGACTACCTATGGTGTATTGTCGCCTTATAGAGTACCTAAGCCCGTTTATTATTGGTATCAATCAGAACTCGTAAAAAAACCAATAGTGCATATCGCAGATGAAACAGCTTCTAAGGAGGGAAAAGTTAGAGTATTTAGTAATTGTCAAGAAGTAGAATTATATCAAGACGGAAAACTAATTGCAAGACAATTACCAGATAATGATATTACTAAAGCCAATTTAAATCATCCTTCATTTACTTTTAAACACCATTGGAAAAGTGGCATATTAAAAGCTATTGGATATTCTAACGGTGAAAAAGTAACAGAATTCACAAGACAAAAAGAAGGCAAACCTCATCATATAAAAGTTGAATATAACATCACAGATCAACCATTTTATGCAGGCGGATCGGATATTAGATTAGTATATGCCTATATTTTAGATGAAAATGGTGAAGTGGTTACTAACACTAAAAATGAAATTACGTTTTCGGTTTCTGGCGTTGGTGAAATAATTAATAATGGCAAAATTTACGCCAATCCTGCTCTAGTTTATAATGGTGTAGCCGCTATTTATGTAAAAGGAACCAATCAAACAGGAACAATAACCATTAATGCAAAGGCAAAAGGCTTAAAATCCGGAAAAGCCACAATAAATACGGTAAGCTTTAATACCAACGAAATTACGAACCATGCCAGACCAATTTACGATTATCCTATAGATCGTGTAGATATTGGTGGAGACAAACAATTGGTACAATTTGAATGGCAAGAATGGACAGGAAATTCTAACAGCGATTTAAAACACAAACTAGATGAAACAAATGCACAAGTTGAAATAAACACTAACAAAAAAATAAATTGGTTAGGAAATGGAACAAGTATGCTTGGTGATTTAAGTTTTGTAGGCACAGATGGTGTTTATATAGAAAATGGAGAATTATCTTTAAAATTAACAAACTTAAAAACGGGGAAATATGCTATAGAAACCTTTCATCATGCAAGAAAGTTGGATGTAAAATTAACAAATGAAATAGAAGTTACCGTTGAAGATGTTGATGGTCGTTTTACAAGAACCGCTGACGACCATATTGTAAATTACTATAATAATGATAGTAGTGGTGAACGTAAACCCATTTCAATTAAATCAACCTTTAACTCAGATGGTACTAATGCGGTTATATTAAAATTTAAAAGTATTAATCCAAAAGGTTCTTTTTGGCTAAATGGTTTAACATTAAAACAAATAGAATAATGAAATTTAATAAAATATTAATTGCTGCCATATTGTTTACATCAGCATTAAGTGCACAAAATTATAATGTAGAAGTTTCGTATGTTACATTAAAAAAAGGAGAAGCTTCTCCAATTAAAAAACACGAAACAAAAATTGACCCTAACATTAAAGTACATCAAAATGATTTTATTGTTTTAGTTCCTGAGGTGGAATTCCAAACTATTGAAGGCATTGGAGGTGCTTTTAATGAAAATGGCGGTGAAGCTTTATTCAGCTTACCTAAAACAAAACAACGCGAAGTTTTAAAAAATTTATTTAACACCAATAATGCAAATCTTGTTTTTAATAGAACGCCTATTGGAGCTAGTGACTTTTCTTTAGATGCATACAGTTATAGCATGGTACCTGAAGATTATGACATGAAGTATTTCTCCATTAAAAGAGATAAAAAACATTTATTACCTTTTATAAAAGAAGCTTTAAAGGAAAATAATTCAATGATACTACAAGCATCTCCTTGGAGTCCACCTGCATGGATGAAATATAGTAATGCCATGGATAAAAATAATTTAGATAAAGAAAAAAGTAGGTTAATAGAATCACCAGAAATTTATGAGGCATATACTACCTATTTGATAAAATACATTAAAGCTTATAAAAATGAAGGAGTAGAAATAGATCGCTTTTGTATACAAAATGAACCAGATACCTATGCCCCATTTCCAGGTTGTAATATGACCATGGAACAATTGCAAGATTTAAGTGTCAACTACGTAATTCCGGCATTTAAAAATGAAGACTTAGACACGGGTATTTGGGCCGGAACGTTTAGAACTATTAACAGAGGAGACCATTATAAACTATTAAACTCCAAAACCTTTGAAAATTTTGACGGTATTGGTTTTCAATATGCCAATGAGGCTTTTATTAGGGAAGTCTCATTACTGGCGCCTAATATGAAAATCATGAATACGGAAACAAAGTGTTATAATGGTGATAATTCTACAGAACAAGCCAAAGAAAGATTGTCTGAAATTGCCAACTATATAAATGCAGGCAGCACCAATTATTGCTATTGGAATTTAATTTTAAATGAAACATCAAATAGCGCTTGGGGTTGGAAACAAAATTCGTTAATGGTTATTAATCGCCAAAATGGAGCTATTCAATATACACCAGATTACAACGCTATGTATTTAGCAAGTAATTCCGTAGTTAAAGGCGATAAAAGAATTGCTCACATTTCAAAACATAGAATTGTGACAACTAAAAATAGAAATAATGAGATTAAAGTATTAATTCAAAACAATAAATCAACAAATCAGTTTGTAAGGTTAATAATTGGTGAAGAGGAAATAAATGTAGAATTACCTGAAGATGCATTGTGTAGTTTAACGCTAAAATTAAATAACTAAAGAAATACTCTATCAAATAATCTCTAAAACATTTTTTAACTAAACATTACTAAAAAACCAATTATGAAAAAATTTTATTTTTTACCATTAATAGTATTGACTCTATTTTTTTCGTGCAGTGATAGCGATAATAATTCTGAAATTGTTTTACCAGATGAGGAAAATGTAAATGAGGAAAATGTAAATGAAGAAGTATGCACTATAACAAATAAAGATGGACTAATTATTATAGAAGCAGAAAGTTTTGAGTTAAAAGGAAATTGGAGAATTGTAGAAGATGACAAAGCATCAAATGGAAAGTATATAGAATATTTTGGCGCAAACCATTACCAAACTCAAAATTTAGCTAATGAAATCACGGTTAAGTTTAAAGTTACCGCTTCAGGAAATTACCGTGTTAGATGGTACATGAGGCAACCAGAAACAGTAGAAGATGACAAATCTAACGATGTTTGGATTTATTTCCCCGAAGATGTTGGGTCGGCTTGGATAAACAATGAAGTTTATTTTTTAAAACATTATGAAAAGTTTGTTAGTAGAGGAAAAATAGATTTTACTTATGGGGGGCAGCTAGATATGCATAATCCTAAGTCAAGTTCTTGGATGACTGCAAGATTTCCTGAAGCAGGAGAGTATACTTTAAAAATATGTGGAAGATCGCAGCATTTTCAATTAGACAAACTTGTTTTATCATCTGGCATAACAGATAACGAGGCAAAAGAACAATCCAAAGCCAAAACCGAAACAATTGTTTGCGAATAAGCGTAATAAGCCCTATTAGTTAAGTATTCAAATGAGAATAAACACAATTAAATTAATTATAGGTTTTCTATTTTTAGCACCTAACTTTTCCTCAGCCCAAGCCTTAGATTATAACAACAATAGAATTGCCTGTAGCGCAGATGGGAATGCACAACCAGATTTGGACTACACTGGTAGATGGAATTATGCTGATCCAGATGATTGGGGTGCTACACCCGCCACCCTAGCTATATTGGCAAAATTGAAACTTCAGGATAAATTAGTCCATTATTCTTATAACAATTTTATGCCATCGCCTCCGCACACAACAGTTAGAAATTATATGAAAGAGGGTGTTGATGGCTCTATAAAAAGATGGGATTTTAATAAAGACCTTTTCTTTGATGTAGGAACGCATAAAAGCGAAGCCATTAAACATCTTAAAAATGAATTAGTAAAATCTACTGAGGAAGACCCCTTGTATTTTATAAATATGGGACCATCAGAATTTCTTTATCAGGCTGTTAAGTTGGTAATAAATGAAGGTAATGGAGAAGTATTATCTCATGTATATATTGTATCGCACAGTAATTATAACGATAATCATTTGAGGAGACCAAATCACCATACTATAGATCAGGTTATTGAACTTAGTGGGAATCGTTTAAAGTTTAAAAGAATAAAAGACCAAAACAACAAAAACAATCCTAATGAAGGCTGGAGTTCTTTGCATGATTGGAGTGTCTGGGATTGGTTAAAAAATCATAAAAACCAAGATATTGCTTGGATTTGGAAATGCATGAAAAAACACAATGAAAAAAGAGCAGACATATCTGACGCTGGAATGATTTACTATTTAATAACTGGTGATGAAGATGGAAATCCTTCTAAATTTCAAACTTTTTTAGGAAATAAAATCTAATTATAATTTTTAGATATCACTCAAAAGTTGTTATAGCTGTACTAAAGTAAATTCAAATTGCAATAATTTTTTCATAAAAAGTTACCCAATACTTTCAGCTAGCGAGAGAGACAATATTAGTTAAGTAGTTGTAGATGGAAGTTTTATATAAAACTCTTATAACGATATTGTAAATTATTGTTAGAACAATAGTCGTAATAGTACTGAAAGTGAACCAATCTAACCGAAATCTACTTTAAAATTGAATGTTACAAATACTGTTACTCTAAAACTTAAAAGCATCAATGAAAAAGGAATATTTTAAAAAGTAGTTAAATGAATTTTATGAAGACTAAACTCTATTTATTTTTAAGTTACATTTTAATAATTGGCTGCAATTCTCCAAAACAAACTGAAACAATTACTGAGGTTTTTCCAAAACCAAATGTAATTTTAGTAATTACCGACGATCAAGGCTATGGTGATATTGGCGCACTAGGAAACACCATCATAAAAACACCTAATATTGATGAATTTCACAAAGAAAGTTACCATTTAACCAATTTCCATGTGGGACCTACCTGTGCCCCTACTCGATCTGGATTAATGACTGGTAGATATGCTAATAATACTGGCGTTTGGCATACTGTAGGCGGGTGGTCTTTATTAAGAGAGAATGAAAAAACCATGGCCAATATGTTTGCTGAAGCTGGTTATAAAACAGGTGGTTATGGCAAATGGCATTTGGGAGATAATTACCCGTTTAGACCAGAAAACAGAGGCTTTCAAGAAACAGTTATGCATGGCGGTGGCGGCGTACAACAAACACCAGATTTCTGGAACAATACCTATTTCAACGACACCTATTTTCATAATGGAAAACCAGAGAAATACGAAGGGTATTGTACAGATGTCTTTTTTAATGAAGCTATAAAATTTATACAGACCAATAAAGACGAACCTTTTTTCTGCTATCTAGCGCCCAATGCACCACATGGTCCATACAACGTACCCACAGAATATTATGAAATATACAAAGATTTAGACGACACCATATTAGCAGACACACAAAAACGCTTTTATGGAATGATTACAAATATCGATGACAATTTCGGGAAATTAAGGGCGAAACTTAAAGAACTAAAAATAGCCGATAATACCATTTTAATATTCATGAGCGATAATGGTACTTCTGCGGGTTACTATAATAAAAAAGGAAAGATTACAGGGTTTAATGCTGGTATGCGTGGCACCAAAGGAAGCGAATATGAAGGTGGCCATAGAGTTCCGTTTTTCATGTATTGGAAAGACGGAAAAATAAGTACAGCCAAAGATATTAATGCCCTAACAGCACAGATAGATATTATGCCCACGTTGGCAGAGCTTTGCGGCATTATTTTACCAAAAAAACATCAACCGTTAGACGGACAAAGTTTAGTGCCACTTTTAAGAGGAAAAGACACCTTGAAAAACAGAATGCTAGTAACAGATTCGCAACGTGTTCAACATCCTAAAAAATGGAAAAACTCTGCCGTGATGCAAGAAAATTGGAGATTGATAAACGGAAAAGAACTATATAACATTTCTACAGATCAAGGACAGCAAAACAATATTGCAGCAGAGCATCCTGAAAAAGTAAATGAAATGAAAGCCTTTTATGAAAACTGGTGGATGCAAGTTTCTAAAGATTTTGATAAGGAAGTTTACTTTAAACTAGGCTCAGAATATGAGAATCCAATAACACTTACTGCGCATGATATTCATACAGAATTGGGAGCTTATCCTTGGAACCAAATTTATATTAGAGAAGGTGTTATTGGTAATGGTTACTGGAGTGTAGATATTCTAAAAAGCGGCAATTACGAGGTGTCTTTAAGACGATATCCAATAGAGTCTAATTTAGCAATAAATGCAACAACGCCCGCTATTACAAAAGAAGAACTACCTGGTTTGGAAAACGATATTCCGGAAGGAAAAAACTTGAATTTTGTAAAAGCTTCTATTGAGTTTGAGAATCAACTTAAATTAGAAAAGGATGTAAATGAAACTGATATATCTACCACATTTACGGTTTCGCTAAAAGCAGGAAAAACTAAGTTTACAGCCAACTTTTTAGATAAAGCAGACCAAAACAACACGGTATATTATGCGTACATCAAAAAAATATAAAATGAATACATAGTAATATAAAACTTTAGAACTAAGCTTTTAATGATAAACGATTTATTAATAAAAAATATAACTAAAAACACAAATTTCTCCAAAACAGAAATAGATCAATTCTGCAAATCATTTTATCCAAAATCAATTAAAAAAAAAGAATTTCTATTAACTCAAGGTGAAATATGTAAGGTTGAAGGATTTGTATTGGAAGGTTGTTTTAGAATTTTTACTATAGATAAAAAAGGGAATGAAAACACTTTGTATTTTGCTGCTAAAGATTGGTGGCTTATGGATATAGATAGTTTTATGAACCAAATACCTTCCAATTTAAACATTCAAGCTTTAGAGGATAGTACGGTATTATTAATCGACAAACAAGATAAAATGGCATTATATAATACGATGCCAAAGGTTGAAAAACTTTTCAGAATTATGTCTCAAAAGGCTTTGGTTTCATGGCAAAAGCGCTTAATAAATAACCATTCCTTTACGGCTAAAGAGAGATATAGCCATTTTATTGAAAAGTACCCAGGTATCGTATCAAAACTAACAGATAAACAAATAGCAGGTTATCTCGGTATTCGACACGAATTTTTAAGTAAAATAAAAAAACAGTTTCAAATTGAGTAATTTTTTTAGAGTTGAACTTGTTCAACTGTTTTATCAAACGAGTTTACCATTTTTGTTATTAAAAATAATGAACTCAATAAAACATTTTAAAATTTGTGCTTTTGCACTTTTACTAACATTACTATCAAATACAGTACATGCTCAAATATCAAATGATATTTCACATGAAGAAGCTTTAAAAGTGCTTTTAACTGAAAAAAAAGCCGAAAAATTGGGTGTCTTAGAAAATATAGCTGTCATAGATGCCGGTGCAAACTTAAAAGCTTTTATTCGTATGGACGGTTCTTTTATAGGTAGTATAGACATCGCTATAAAAAAGGCAAAAACAGCACGCTACTTCAATATGGCTTCAGGTGATTTAGGAAAGATAAGCCAACCAGGAGGAATAGTTTATAATATTGAACTTTCTAATGGAGGCCTAATAACATTCCCTGGAGGAGTACCAATAAAAGATGAAAACGGAACCATTATTGGAGCTATTGGTGTTAGTGGTGGTACTATAGAAGAAGATCATGATATTGCTACTGTTGGAACAAATGCCATTTTACAATAATTTAAAAAACTAAAAACATGAATTTTATAAAAAACATACTACTTCTTGGCCTTTTAGTTTTATCACAAATAAGCTTCTCGCAGATTTCTGATGATGTCATGCTTTACAGAAAAGATTTCGAAAGTATATCAGGAAAAAATACAGTTTCTGTAACAAGTTATGAAAAAAATGGATCACATTATATATTTGCTGGAGGTGTTGGGAATATAGATGTGTACAGTTTAGATAAAGAAGGTATACTTACCCCTTTAAGCAATCATGAACTTTACATGAAAAAGGGACCTGCCAGAGGTATGGTTGCAGACAATATTAATGGTACAGGTTTTCTTTTTGTGGCTAACAAACACGGTAATGTTATTGAAACGTTTAAAATTTTAAACAGCGGCTCTTTAGAACGTGTTGCATTAGTTGAAGACACCGATGAAACACATTTAGGAACAGCTATCACACTACAGGTAGTCCACATGAAAAAAGCATCATACCTTTTTATTGGTGGTTTAGAGGAAACTCCCGGATTAAGTTGTTTTAAAATACAAAACGATGGAAAGCTAACTCATGTGCAGTCTATAAAAGACGATGAAACTATTCATACAGATGGTATTATAGGTATGTATGTGCATAAAATAAAAGGAAAAACGTATTTATATACCGGTGGTTTTCAAGACAATGGTATAAGTAGTTTTAGAGTTTATGAAAATGGTACGTTTAAAAACATTAATAACATAAGTGATAACACTACAGATAGGTATTTAACGGGTGCATACCCAGTAACAGGAGTAACTTTAGGAGATAATAAATTTGTAATTGTAGGACATAGACATCACAAATATTATAAGCGAGGCGGTTTTATTAAAAAAACAGACTTTGTGTATCATGGTGATGGTGTTAGTGTTTTTAAGGTGAATAAAAATGGAGCTTTGGTTCCGCATTTTGTTCTAATAGATGATGAAACCACAAAACTACAAGGACAGACAAGAATTGAAATTGTCTCAACAAATAATACTGAAGCTATTCTAGCTATTGGTACAAGAGACGATGCTAGCATTCAATTATTAAAGTTAAATAAAGAAGGTATCCTTACTCCTATTAATTATTTAGAAACTGGATTTTCAATCTACTACGGTTTAAAGTCTCATAAAATCGAAGATAACAATTTCTTAATTGCAGGTTCGTTCAGGTTCGATTTAGGTAAAATAGCCAGTTATAAAATAGCTCCAAAAATTAATAGAGAAGGCAAAGTTTTAAAACATATAGTAAACTTAAAATATAAAAAAGATGCCACCAAAGCACAAATTGATAAGGCTGTTAAAGCATTTTTAGATTTAAAAATTGAAATTCCTGAAATAGCTAATATAGAATGGGGAGAAAATGATAGTACCGAAGGTGCTAGCAAAGGTTTTACACACACTTTTACAATAACGTTTAATAATGAACACGACAGAGAAATTTACCTCTTTCATAAAGCGCATTTAGAATTAGTTAATAAAGTAAGCCCCATTATAGGCGATGTTTTTGTAATGGACTATTGGACAAAAAACAATTAATATTTTTAAAGAAATGGAAAATTTAAAAAACAAAAATGCCATAATAACCGGAGGTGGAAGAGGTTTAGGAAAAGCTACGGCAATTGCTTTTGCTAAACAAGGCATTAATGTAGCCATTACTGGGAGAACGGAAAGCGTTTTAAAAGAAACTGTTTCTGAAATTGAGGCACTTGGAGTTAAAGCAACATATGCCGTTTTTAATGTTGGTAATTATGAAGACGTAAAGGCTAATATTAAACATATTATTAGCAATTTAGGCGGTGTAGATATTCTAGTGAATAACGCAGGTATTGCCGCTATTGGTTCTTTCAATGAAATGCCTGTTGAGCAATGGAGCGAAATTATTCAAACCAACGTTATGGGCATGTATTATGTCACCAAAGAAGTTTTACCGCACTTAATAAATAAAAATGAAGGCGATATTATTAATGTGTCTTCTACGGCAGGATTAAATGGAAACCCAAACATATCGGCCTATTGCGCATCAAAGTTTGCTGTTATTGGCATGTCTGAATCACTAATGAAAGAAGTTCGTAAAAACAATATTCGTGTAAACACTTTAACACCAAGCACTATAGAAACTGATATGACCGTTGAATTACGAATGCTAAATAAAGGTTCTGAAAATGTACTACAACCAGAAGATTTTGCCGAATTAATAGTTGCTGGTTTAAAATTACCTAGACGGGCCATGCTTAAAAGTGCCGCGCTATGGTCTACAAATCCATAACATGGATATAACCAAGACTTATAGACTGATTTTCGAAATAACCATAAAATATTTAGTACGTAACAAATGAAAAAAACAACCCTAATATTTCTAATATTCTCAGGAATTTTACAAGCTCAGCAAAGGCCAAATATCATTTTCATTTTAACCGATGATCAATCTTACGATTTATTAGGATGCACAGGAAACCCCATAGTGCAAACACCTAATATCGATAAATTAGCCAATAACGGAACTTTATTTACCAATGCTCACGTTACTAGCGCTATTTGTACGCCAAGTAGAATATCCATTCTATTAAGTCAACATGAACGTAAACACGGTGTTAATTTTAATTCAGGAACAAGTGTTTCAGATACGGCCTGGAAAAATTCGTACCCAGTAGTTATGCGCAATAATGGCTATTATACAGGTTGGATTGGAAAAAACCACGCACCAATTGGTAAAGGCGGTTATAACAGTGGACTTATGGAAAAAAGTTTCGATTATTGGTATGCAGGTCATGGCCATTTAGGGTTTTATCCAAAAGATAATCATGACATTTTTAACGATGCTATTGCGTTTACACAACCCGAAATTATAAATGAAGGTGTAGATGAATTTTTAGATCTAAATGCTCGAAAACTAAAAGGTGCGTTGCATTTTTTAGAAGAAAGACCATCGGATAAACCTTTTATGCTATCCATTAATTTAAATTTACCTCATGGTGCCAGTACGCGTACCATGAAGCAAAAAGATTCTGATGATGCTATCTATAAAACGTTATATAGAGATTTAGAAATTCCTTTACACAAAAATTATATTGCAAAAGCAGATATAAAAATACCCAAACTGCCTAAAGATCTTTTACACGCCGAAGACAGACAAGCAATCTATAATTATGTAGATATTCCTAAAGATCTTAAAGAGCGTTACATTCTAGAATTACAAGCCATGACGGGTATTGACAGATTGGTTGGTAACCTTACGGAAAAACTAAAAGCATTAAAACTAGACAAAAACACAATCATTATTTTCACTTCAGATCATGGTTTATTTGGCGGGCAACAAGGCTTAGGTGGTAAAGCTTTGTGTTATGAACAAACAACGCACGTACCTATTATTATTTTCAATCCAAACACACCTAAGAAAAATAGAGGTAAAAAAAGTGAAGCGCTAGTTCAAACCATTGATATTGCACCGACAATGTTAGAGATGGCAGGCATTAAAAAACCTGATAGTTTTCAAGGAAAAGATATATCTAACTTGGCAAATGGCGATAAAAAAGAAGTTAGAGACTATGTGTTTACTGAAAATTTATGGTCTACACATTTTGGAAACCCACGTTGCGAATCTGTTCAAAATAAAGAATGGAAATACATCAGATATTATAAAAACAATAATTTCTCGGCTACCAAAGAAATTAAATATGCCAAGGAATTAGGGATCCCTATAAACGAGATGCTTTACAATATGCATGACCCAGACATTGCTGTTTATCGTGATTATATTGAAGCGCCTTTAAATAATGAACAACCTGTTTATGAAGAATTATATCATTTAAAAAATGATCCTGCAGAGCTTCATAATTTAGTAAATAACCAAGAGTATACCGAGGTTTTAAAAACACTAAGAGCTCAATGGAAAATTGAAATAACACAAGCTAGAGGGACTGGAAAAGCTGAGGTTTTTAGATACACAAATGATTTATATCCGAAAGGGAGTCATTAAATAATTGTACTGAATTGATTAATGGTTCAAGTAATTTTTTCTAAACTTTCAAGGAGAGCACATTGTTTACCAACAGCATCTTCAACATAAGTAAGTTCATGTTGAAGATGATAATATTATCTGTATTAAAATTATTCCTTAAAATAGGCACTTTCAGATACACACAAATACTTGTAAATCAGCGATATAATTCGTAAATTAGAATAAACAAACC
>NZ_BAABJJ010000003.1:0-70392 GCF_039543245.1 Algibacter agarivorans | reverse complement strand
AAATATGAATAATACTCCAATCCTTTTTAAAAATGAATAGTTTTTGGACTTACTTCTGAAAGTGCCTAATTATTACACTTTAAGTTCATCCTAAAATAGGTTGACCGTTTTTACATAAATTAATTCAAACCAGAATATTCATTTATTCTGGTTTTTTTGTTATCTAATTAAACTAAAATGTCCTCGGTAAATTTTAACACTCCCAGAAATTTCAATCAATTCCGCAATAAACCAATAATCTGAACTTGGTAATTGCAGCCCTTTAAATGTACCATCCCAAATACCATTTTTAGCATTTAATTGTTTAACTAATTTTCCATAACGATTGTAAACACTCACTTTTGAGGCACCTAAAAAATCAGCCCCCATCCCTTTAATTTGCCAAGTATCATTATTTCCATCATTATTTGGAGTGAAAAATTTAGGGAAACCTAGAATAAATACTTCTAAACTTGAAATACCACATTTATTTTTATCTTTCACATAAATGATATGCGCTCCAGCTCCTACGCTATCAAAAAAAGGTACGTCTTGATAGGGACCATCTATATCATCCAATGAAAATTCATAATCCCCAATACCTAAATTATTATTGTCATTATCAATACTGATACTATTATTGTTTGATAATTCTACAATCGTAATATCATCTAAATCTATAGTTGCCATAGCCGACTCTACAACATCAAAAGAAGCAGGAAATGATTCACAACCAAAAACAGAAGTTGCTATTACTGTATAAACCCCTCCTGAAAGGACACTGGCATTTGGCAACGTGCTCACTACGGTTCCATTAATATCTTTCCATTCATATGAATAATTACCACTGGGATTATAGGTAAACAATGAAATTGGATTATTATCTAAACAATATATTTCCGTTTGATCGACTTCAAACTCTGGTTTTGGATGTACCGTTAATAATAAATGAGGGCCAAGTCCAAAACACTCACCGTTATCATCACTTTCAACACGCACATATAATAACTGAGAAAAAGGTGTTTCATTTGTAAAACCATTGACCTCCAATATCTCATCTTGCTCTAATTGGGCATCATTTAAATTTCTATAATATTTTACACTTAAGTTTTGGCCCAACGGGAATTCTGAAATAAAATCATCCGATGCTAAATTTAAATCGAAAACATGGAATCCATCAGTACTAGCATCATCACAAGTATCTAATTCTTGCAAATATCCGTTGGAAAAAGCAGTTGTAGAAACTTGAAGATTTACCTGAGATACTCTAAAACACCCCATATTATTCTCAACTCTAGCATGCACCATATTTGCTGTTGAATTATTAAATAATGAAGCATCAATAACATCAGTTCCCGAATTGGCATCAGAAGCGTTTAAATGATATGTTATATCAAGTCCTTCTGAATTATTATTTGTAATGATAGCATTAGCTTCAGTTAAATTGTAATCTGTAAATCCATCTGAAGAACCATCCTCATCACAATTTTTCAAAATAACATTAGGCTGAACTACTGGTAATTCATTTACAACAATATCAAAAGAAGTATCTGTAAAACACAAATTATTAAGCGTATTAACAATTCTAACATAAATTGTTTGGCCCCCTTGAATAGTATTTAAATAAGTATTATTAGGAGTTGTAATTGGAGCAGTATACGCAGAATCTGTATAATAATAAAACAAATAGTTTGATGCATCTTTCCCATTTAATAGTATGGTCTCGTTGGCTGTTAAATCAAAAGTTGCAAAACCGTTTGTATCATCACCATCTGCCATAGAATCACACGCATTTAAAATTGGCACGTTAGATGTTGGTGGCAAAACAACGGTTTCGTATAGAATAACATTTACTGGTAATCTATCTATGCTTTCACAATTATTAATAGTTTGGGTTGCATAGTAAGTAGTATTTGTTGTTAACAATGTTGAAGTGTCCAGAGGTATTCCACCAGAGGCTGATGTATACCACAATACAGAACTTCCAGTAATTCCAATATTTGAAATGGTAGCTTGCACAATATCACAAAAGCCTTGAATTGTGTTTGCTGCAGGTAATGGTGTAACCTGAACAGTTAATGTAACAGGAGTTCTAGTTAAAGTTGTACATCCATTAATTGTAGCATCGACATAATACGTTGTTGTAGAATTTAGAGTAGGCGTTATAAAAGACGACCCAGTATGTAGAGACACACCTCCAGAAGAACTATCATACCAATTAATGGTACCTGAAGATGCTGTAGCTGATAAAGTTCCTGAACCAGAATCGCATATTAAATCACTACTTACTGAATCTATACTTGGTATTTCTATAACTGTGGTTGTAACTGCTGTTCGTTCTCCCTCGACACATCCATTAACAGAGGCTAAAACATAATAGGTTGTCGTTGAATTTAAGGTTGGCGTTGTAAAAACATCGCCATTGTATAATTGTACACCACCAGTAGGAGCATCAAACCATAATACATCACCTTGTGAAGCTGTTGCTTTTAGACTGGTAGAACCACTTCCACAAATAGTTGCCGCCTCGCTATCGCTAATAAGTGACGTATAAATACTTGAACTTGCTGAAATATTCAAACTAGGATCTCCAGGAAGCCCGCCATATTCCATAATATAACCTTTCGGTTGATAATCACCGCTAGCTCCACCAGTATTAGTTAAATCATTCCATGACCCTGCTATTCCAACGCCTGGTGCTGTTACATGTGCATAATCTTCGTCCCCAAACTGATTGGGTTCATTTGTATTCCAAAAAGCATAATTAGGGGTAGAACCATTTATACCACCATTCCAAAAAACAGTTCCCGCTTCAGGTCCAGTAACCCATTTCCAAATACCTTCGGTTTGGGAATCACTACCACCAATCCAACCCGCTCCAGAAGCTTGTTCTCCTGATAATTGCGCCTCTTCTGCCGATGTAATTGTCGCTAAATATCCTTGTAAGCCAAAATATGTCTTAATATCTGCAGCTGTTTTAGCAGAAGTCCAAGTAATGCCAATTGATGGAACATACTCATAATAATGACCTGTTGAAGGCAAAAAGTTGGCAAGCCCAATAGTTATTGAAAAAACTTTATCAGAAGGGTTGTTACTTATGCTTTGAAAAACTATCTCTTTTGTTGCTGCAATTAAATCGGCATAGCTTACAAACGCTGATCCGATACCAAATAACTTTAGCTTACCCTCGGTTGAATTCCATGAAGTTAATATATTTGGGTGGGACCCTGTTAGGGTTAAAGTATCTTCGCCTTGCACATACCCTGTAGAGATTTGTATAAAAAGTGATTCCATATCTGTATCATCTGGATCGACAATATCAAAATCGGTAACAATATTAATTTGGCTCTTTGGGCAATAGGGCTGATTTCCTGAGGCTGATAATACAGGTGCTGCATTTTGAGACCAACAAAAATTAGATGCAAATAATAAAACCACAATATAAATTACTGTGTTATATTTTTTGTTAAACATTATGAAGAGTTAAAGCCATTTATTTGTCTAAATATATGGCTAAAAAAAATGTTCAACACCTATTTAAGGTAAAAAACATTATAAAACGGTTAAAGTTTTTTTTTACCTCTTCCTTGTTGGTATTTGAAAATCACAGATTTTCTAATTCCTATTTTGGTAATCGCTTTGCCTCCTCCCAAAATACATCCATTTCGGAAAGCGTCATAT
This sequence comes from Algibacter agarivorans, assembly GCF_039543245.1. Classification (NCBI taxonomy): domain Bacteria; kingdom Pseudomonadati; phylum Bacteroidota; class Flavobacteriia; order Flavobacteriales; family Flavobacteriaceae; genus Algibacter; species Algibacter agarivorans. Next base: position 66,732 of record NZ_BAABJJ010000003.1, on the reverse strand, counting down.
CTTTTAATGGTTTGTTTAATCCTTTTGCTTTTTCTTCTAGGTATTGAAAGCGTTTCGAGAATTTTTTATTAGTGCGTTCCAAAGCATTTTCGGGGTTGATATTTAAAAATCGAGCGTAGTTGACCATTGAGAATATAACATCGCCAAATTCACTTTCCATGGCGTCTTGATTTCCTGATTGTACTTCAGTTTTAAACTCATTTAACTCCTCCTCTACTTTTTCCCATACTTGATTTGGTTCTTCCCAATCAAAACCAACACCAGCTACTTTTTCTTGAATTCGGTTTGCTTTTACCAGTGCAGGCAAGCTTTTTGGCACACCTTCTAAAACACTTGTTTTGCCTTCTTTAAGTTTTAAGTTTTCCCAATTGCGTTTTACATCTTCTTCATTTTCAACTTTAACATCGCTGTAAATATGCGGGTGTCTATTGATTAGTTTTTCGCAAATGCTGTTGCATACATCGGCGATATCAAAATTCTTGGTTTCGCTTCCTATTTTGGAGTAAAATACAATGTGCAATAATACATCGCCAAGTTCTTTTTTAACTTCTTCTAAATCTTTGTCTAGAATGGCATCTCCAAGTTCGTAAGTTTCTTCAATAGTAAGGTGACGCAATGTTTCCATGGTTTGCTTTTTATCCCACGGGCATTGTTCGCGCAACTCATCCATTATGGTTAATAATCTATCAAATGCTTTTAATTGGCTTGCTCTGGAGTTCATTTTTGAAGTTTTTGTAAAAATACAATTTTGATTTTTTTGAATTGGGAATAATGTGTTCAATATTTACACTAGCAATTTAGCGCAACGCTTGACTTTGTAAAAAATTTCAGCTACCTTCGTTTAACGTCGGATATAAAACATTAAAACGATTTCATATCCGTAAAGAACATTAGCCATCATTATGAAAAACAGACCAACTTCTATATAAACGAAATATGAAAACCAATATTTTTTTTACTCTTATTGTAGTTTCTTTTTTAACGGCTTCATGTACCCAACAAGAAAAAATAGAAACCCAAATTGCATGGGACACTTGGGGTGTTCCACATATTACTGCAACGACTACAGAAGAATTATTCTTTGCCCAAGGATGGGCTCAAATGCATAATCATGCCAACCTTGTTTTAGAACTCTACGGAAGCTCTAGAGGAAAAGGCGCCCAATATTGGGGTCAGGAGAAGTTCGAAAATGATATGCTTATTCATACACTTGGTTTTGACCAATTGGCCGATGATTGGGCCGAAATACAAGATCCTGAAATCAAAGCCATCTATACCTCTTTTATAAAAGGGATGAATGCATATGCAGCAGCGCACCCTGAAGCCATTGCCGATAAAAATAAAGTCGTACTGCCCTTAACTACTAAGGATATGAATATGCACGGCTTGTATCTCATTTTTACACGTTTTATTGGAGGGAAAGACCTAGGACGCGTGCAACAATGGCCGGACATGGGTTCAAACACCTACGCGATTGCACCAAAGCGTTCGGCTTCAGGTAATGCTATGTTGGTTCAAAATCCACATTTACCATGGTGGCGAGAATTTTTGTTTTTTGAGTCACATCTGAATTTAAACGGGAAAAACATGTACGGTTCAATACCCGTTGGCTTGCCTGGCATTGTAATTGGTTTTAATGAAAATCTCGGTTGGAGTCATACTGACAATACCATTGACAATGCCGACACATATGAGCTAGAACTAAAAGACGGTGGCTACCTACTGGATGGCGAACGAAAAGAGTTTGAGGTTTTATCAAAAGTGATCAAAATAAAGCAAGAGAATGGTACGATGTTGGACCAAGAAGTTCAGCTGATGAAAACAGTTCACGGACCAGTGGTCAATAAAACCGAAGACAAGGTATTGGCATTGCGTATGGTTGGTTTGGATAGACCTAATATGTTTTTGCAATGGTGGCGTATGATCAACAGTTCCACCTTTGATGAATTTGAGGAGGCTTTAGAAATGGCTCAAATCCCATTTTGGAATGTGATGTATGCCGATAAGCAAGGTGAGATTTTCTATTTGTTCAATGGCTTGGTTCCAAAACGAGCGACTGATGCATGGAAGTATTGGGACCGCGTGATTCCTGGTGGAAAATCGGCGGATATATGGACAGAAGTTCATGATTATACGGACCTTCCCAAAGTAAAAAATCCTGTCGGTGGATGGCTTCAAAATGCCAACGATCCACCATGGACCTGCACCATACCAACAATCCTAAACCCTGAAGATTATCCCGGCTATATGGCTCCCCAATACATGCCTTTTAGACCCCAGCGTTCAGCAAGGATGCTTATTGAGGATGAATCAATAACTTTTGACGAACTAGTCGAATACAAACTTTCAACACGCCTAGAATTTGCAGATAGAATTTTAGATGATTTGTTTGCTGCTGTCGATGCTTCTAATTCGAAGAAAGCAAAGGAAGCTAAAAAAGTACTGGAGAATTGGGGTCGAGAAGCTAACGCAGACAGTAAGGGCATGCTTTTATTCTACACTTGGGCACTTAAGTTCAATGTCTGGAGAAGCGCCAATTATACCGAACAATGGAGTATGGATTCTCCAAACACTACGCCGGATGGGATTGCAGATACAGATAGAGCCGTTCAGTTATTGGAGCAGGCTGCTATCGAAGTTGAAACCAACTTTGGAAGTTTAGATACTGATTGGGGAGATTATTACAGAATAAACTATAATGGCATAAACCTACCAGCAAATGGTATAGATGGCTCTTTGGGAGTTTTTCGAGTTGCCTGGCCGGGTGGAGCTGATGATAACAATATGTTTGTAGGTGGCGGAGATTCTTGGGTCGGTGTCATTGAGTTCGGTGATAAAGTTCGAGCAAAAGTTTTATTATCTTATGGTAATGCGACTCAAAAAGACTCCCCTCATAATGGCGACCAGTTAGAATTATTCTCTAAAAAAGAATTGCGTGATGCTTGGTTTACAAAAGCTGAAGTTGAATCAAATACTGCCAGAATTGAGGTAATAACTGAGAATGGATTTCGTGAAAAAAAATAACGAATGGCTAACAATGCCTATACGCAATGCGGGTTTTAGTCGATTAAAGTAAAGTGCCTGTTCCCATTCCACTCGCTTGTTTATATTTATATTAAAAATTAACAAAATATAAATCAAGGCTCGTTTATAATCGTGCGAAGATGGAAACTAACGCTTCCAATCTCCCGCACTACGAATAGCCGAGACCGTTAAACGAACTTCTCAAAAAATAAAACAACTTTCAATTTAAAACTTAAGCTAGCAAATAAATGCGTTAGGGATTGAGGCATTTGTTGGAGCTCCTTGCAAAGAGCGACTGCCGAAATATTTATATTCATGAGTTCTTTAATTTAAAATAAAAACCAACGAATAAAGCCCAACCCCCTTTTCGGGGTAACGCCCAAATTATACAAACAAAAAAATCCAACTTAAAAAGCTGGATTTTTTCAATATCATTAAAACCTTGCAGGCGTAAAGTAAACTATGCGTTTTGCTTCTTAATCAAATTAAGTGCAGAACCTTCATTATACCACGCAATTTGTGCTTCGTTATACGTGTGATTCAATTTGATAAGATCTTTAGAACCATCTGCATGAACAGCTTCGAGCGTTAATTGTTTACCTGGAGCAAATTCGTTTAAATCTATGAAGTTGAACGTATCATCTTCTTGAATTACATCGTAATCGGCTTCATTTGCAAAGGTTAAACCTAACATTCCTTGTTTTTTAAGGTTTGTTTCATGAATACGTGCAAACGATTTCACAATAACCGCAGCTACACCCAAATGACGTGGTTGCATAGCTGCATGCTCACGAGAAGACCCTTCGCCATAGTTATGATCTCCAACCACTATAGATTTAACGCCTGCTGCCTTATAGGCTCTTGCTGTATCTGGAACACCACCGTAATCTCCCGTTAATTGATTTTTAACAAAGTTTGTTTTTTGGTTGAAGGCATTAACTGCTCCTATTAAGGTGTTATTTGAAATGTTGTCTAAATGCCCTCTAAAACGTAACCAAGGTCCCGCCATTGAGATATGGTCTGTAGTACATTTCCCAAAGGCTTTAATTAACAACTTAGCGCCATTAATATTACTGCCAATAGGCTCAAATGGTGTTAATAATTCCAAACGCTCTGAGTCTTCCTTAACAGATACTTGAACGTGGCTTCCGTCTGCCTCGGGTGCCAAATATCCATTATCTTTAACGTCAAAACCTTTTGGTGGTAATTCCCATCCTGTTGGCTCATCGAACATCACTTCTTCTCCATTTTCATTAATCAACTTGTCTTTAAGTGGATTAAAATCTAAACGTCCTGCAATAGCAATTGCAGCAGTTATTTCTGGAGATGCTACAAAGGCGTGGGTATTTGGATTACCATCGGCACGTTTAGCAAAGTTTCTATTAAAAGAGTGTACTATACTGTTTTTTGGTGCATTTTTAGGATCGCTATATCTAGCCCATTGCCCAATACATGGCCCACAAGCATTCGTAAATATTTTAGCATCTAAGTTTTCAAAAACCTGAAGAATGCCATCGCGCTCAGCAGTGTAACGCACTTGCTCAGAACCTGGATTAATTCCTAATTCTGCTTTCATTTTTAAACCCTTATCTATGGCTTGTTGTGCTATTGAAGATGCTCTTGATAAATCTTCATAAGACGAGTTAGTACAAGATCCAATTAATCCCCATTCTACCTTTATAGGCCAATCGTTAGTTTTGGCTTTTTCAGACATTGCAGAACCAACTTCAGTTGATAAATCTGGTGTAAAAGGTCCGTTTAAAAGTGGTCCCAATTCAGATAAATTAATATCGATAACTTGGTCAAAATAGTTTTCTGGATTTGCATAAACCTCAGCATCTGCAGTTAAATGTTGTTTTACGCTGTTTGCAGCATCAGCAACATCAGCTCTATCGGTAGCCCGTAAATAGCGCTCCATAGATTCATCATAGCCAAATGTAGACGTGGTTGCTCCAATTTCGGCTCCCATATTACAAATAGTTCCTTTTCCTGTACAGGACATGGATGTTGCTCCAGGCCCAAAATATTCTACAATAGCTCCTGTTCCACCTTTTACAGTTAGAATTTCTGCTACTTTTAAAATCACATCTTTTGGCGCTGTCCAACCAGATAATTTTCCGGTTAACCTAACCCCTATTAATTTAGGGAATTTCAATTCCCAAGCCATACCAGCCATAACATCAACAGCATCGGCACCTCCAACTCCAATAGCGACCATACCTAATCCACCTGCATTTACAGTATGCGAATCTGTTCCGATCATCATGCCTCCTGGAAAAGCATAGTTCTCTAAAACCACTTGGTGAATGATACCCGCTCCTGGTTTCCAAAAACCAATACCGTATTTATTTGATACTGACTCTAAGAAATTAAAAACTTCGCTACTTACATTGTTGGCGTGTTTTAAATCTGTGGCAGCACCTTCTTTTGCTTGAATTAAGTGATCGCAATGTACCGTGGTTGGTACAGCCACTTTAGTTTTTCCTGCTTGCATGAACTGTAATAATGCCATTTGAGCTGTTGCATCTTGGCATGCAATTCTATCTGGTGCAAAATCCACATAGTCCTTTCCTCTTGTAAATGCTTTGGTAGGGTTTCCATCCCATAAATGAGAATATAAAATCTTTTCAGATAGTGTTAATGGTTTCCCTACAATCTCGCGTGCCTTATCTACACGTTCAGCCATTTTGGTGTAAACCCCCTTTATCATATTAATGTCAAATGCCATAAATTTGTATTGTTTAATTATTTAGTGCCTCTAAGGTACAAAATATGTAAACCAATAAAAAACAGAAAATTGCGCGCTTTGTTATACCAATTTAACTTCAAAATAGGGCATAAAAAAAGTCCGAGTTTTTAAGCTCGGACTTCTATTTGTAATTGATTCTATGTTTAGATTATCTTACTAATTGCTTTTGAGATGGCTTAAACTTAGTTAAAACAATACCATCTACAGCGGCTTCATACTCCTCCATAGTAGGCGTTCTTCCTAAAATTGTAGATAATACAACCACTGGAGTAGATGACAATAAAGATTCGCCTTTTTTCTCACCAGAATCTTTAACAACTCTTCCTTGAAACAAACGTGTTGAAGTAGCCATTACCGTATCACCTGGTTCAGCTTTTTCTTGATTACCCATACACAAGTTACATCCAGGACGCTCTAAGTATAACATGTTCTCATATTTAGTACGCGCTAAACCTTTTGGTAGGTTATCATCAAACTCAAATCCTGAATACTTCTGTAGTACTTCCCAGTCTCCTTCTTCTTTTAACTCGTCAACAATATTATATGTTGGTGGAGCAACAACTAAAGGCGCTTTAAACTCAACCTTACCTTGCTGACTCTCAATATTCTTTAACATTTGAGCTAAAATTTTCATATCTCCTTTATGTACCATACAAGACCCTATGAACCCTAAGTCTACTTTTTTAGTTCCACCATAAAAGGATAGTGGTCTAATGGTATCGTGTGTATAACGTTTAGAAACATCGTCGTTATTTACATCTGGATCAGCAATCATTGGCTCAGCAATTTCATCTAAATCAATAACAACCTCTGCATGGTATTTAGCGTTAGCATCAGGTCTTAGAGATGGTTTTATTCCTGTTTTAAGCTCTGTAATTCTAGTATTTGCTTTATCCACCAAACCTTTAAGCACTTGCTTCTGGTTATCCATTCCTTTATCAATCATGATCTGGATTCTACCTTTTGCAATCTCTAAAGATTCAATTAAAGTGTCATCCTCAGAAATACAGATAGAAGCTTTAGCTTTCATTTCCGCAGTCCAATCCGTAAATGTAAAGGCCTGATCAGCAGTAAGCGTTCCAAGATGAACCTCAATGATCCTTCCTTGGAATACGTTTTCTCCACCAAACTGTTTTAACATTTGTTGCTGTGTAGCATGAACCACATCACGGAAATCCATGTAAGATTTCATATCTCCTTTAAAAGTTACTTTTACAGACTGTGGGATTGGCATAGTAGCCTCACCAGTAGCAAGTGCTAAGGCAACTGTTCCTGAATCTGCTCCAAAAGCAACCCCTTTTGACATACGTGTGTGTGAATCTCCGCCAATAATAATATCCCAATCACCTACTGTAATATCATTAAGTACTTTGTGGATGACATCCGTCATGGCGTGATATTCTCCTTTAGGGTCACGCGCTGTAATTAAACCAAAGTCGTTCATAAACTTCATTAACCTTGGAATATTAGCCTTAGACTTATCATCCCAAACTGAAGCTGTATGACATCCTGATTGGTAAGCCCCATCAACAATTGGAGAAATAACTGTCGCAGCCATCATCTCTAATTCTTGAGAAGTCATAAGACCCGTAGTATCTTGTGAACCTACGATGTTTACCTCTACACGAACATCAGAACCAGCATGTAAGACTGCTCCTGGAGTCGTACCAACCGCATTTTTATTAAATATTTTTTCTACAGCTGTAAGACCTTGCCCTTCAATAGAAATTTCTTTTGATGTCGCATAAACTTGAGGCGCATCGATTCCTAATACCTTAGCAGCAAAAGTTTGTAATTTTTTACCGAAAACAACAGCATAAGAACCTCCTGCCTTCATAAATTCCATTTTCTGAGGTGTAAATGCAGCAGAAATATCTTTTAATTCTTTATCACCATTATAAAGCTTCTTTTCTCTAGTATTAATAGTAAGTACTGTTCCTGTTTCAACAGAATATTCTTGTTTTAAAACAGGTTCTCCATCTTTATCACGAACTGTATTTCCTTCAGCATCTTTTTGCTTCACCCAGTTTTTAAGATCTAAACCTATTCCTCCTGTTACGCCAACAGTAGTTAAGAAAATTGGAGAAATACCATTTGTCCCAGCAATTACAGGAGCAATATTAATAAACGGTACATAAGGACTAGATTTAACACCCGTCCATAAAGCCACGTTATTAACTCCTGACATTCTTGACGAACCAACTCCCATTGTTCCTTTTTCTGCAATTAACATCACACGCTTATTTGGATGCGCTTCTTTAAGTGCTAAAAGTTCGTTTTGCATCTCTTTGTTATGCTCAAATAAACACTGACCATGTAATTCACGGTCTGATCTTGAGTGCGCATCACCACCTGGAGAAAGTAAATCTGTAGATATGTCACCAACTCCAGCAATGTAAGTCACTACCTCAATCTCTTCATCTATCTCTGGCAACTTAGTAAAGAACTCAGCCTTTGCATAACTCTCTATAATCTCTTTTGCGATTGCATTACCAGCTTTAAAAGCTTCTTCTAAACGTTGTGTATCTGCTTCATATAAGAACACTTGTGTTTTTAAAACATTTGCAGCTTCGTTTGCAATAGCAGCATCAGCAACTAAAGCTAAATCTAACAAAACGTCAACTGAAGGTCCGCCCTTCATATGCGATAATTGTTCAAGAGCAAATGCAGGAGTTATCTCTTTCACAACGGACTCACCTAAAATAATTTCTTTTAAAAACTTAGCTTTTACACCAGCAGCACTCGTAGTTCCAGGTAAAACATTATAGATAAAAAAGTTAAGAGAACTTTCTCTGTTCTCGTTACCTAAATCTTTAATTTGCTCAATGATTGCGCTTAACAATTCAGCACTATCAATTGGCTTTGGGTGAAGTCCCTGACCTTTTCTTTCTTCAATTTCCTCGATGTAATCCTTATAAGTGTTCATATAATATTTTATAGTGTTCTTTTAAACGTTAAGTGTAGGTTTATAAAAAAGTAACGCAAAATACGAATTTAATTCAAAGCTCTAAAAATAAACCCTGCAATAATATCTTCAATCATATTAAATTATTATAGTGATATTATAATTTAGTATGATTTATTTTTTAGCAATATTCTTTCACTAAAAATGATGATTTACTAACTTATTTACTAAATCTTAATATTATTGACTTCAAATCTCTTAAAGAAAAATATTATTACTTTACTCTAATTAAGGTTATAAAAGTCATAACTAAATATTTCTAGCCCTTACTTTTTTTGATGATTGTCGCTCAATTAAATTTGAATCCATAATAATGGTTTGCGATTTTTTAATCCCATTTTGGTTTTTTATATATTTCAATAACAAATCTGTTGCTGTTTTTCCCATTTCAAATCCTGGCTGGTCAATAGTTGTTAATGCAGGGTTAATGACTGTTGAAATTGGCTCGTTACTAAAACCAACAATAGCAACATCTTCAGGGATTTTAACATTATTATTTGTTAAATATTTTATAGCGCCTATTGCCGCAACATCATTCGCAGAAAAGATACCGTCAAAATCTAAATTATCAGTTACTATTTTTTTTACGTTTTCAATACCATCCTGCTCCATTAATCTGGAACTTATTACATATTCTTCCCTAAAAGGTAGGTTGTTTTCACTTAGAGCTGCTTTGTAACCTTCAAGTCTTTTTTTATATATCCCTAATGCTTGTGGCCCAGAAAAATGAACAATATTTTTACATCCACTAACAATTAAATGCTGTGTTGCGTCAAAACCACCTTTAAAATCATCAATAAGGACATTGTTGGTGTCAGGGATATTACAGTGTCTATCAAAGAAAACCAAGGGAACACCTCCGTTTTTCAAAGCTTCCATATGACTGTAATCCATCGTTTCCATTGATATGGAGATCAATACACCATCTACTCTATTTGCCATCAAGGTTTCAATTATTTTTTTTTCCCTTTCAAGTTGTTCCAAAGATTGACAAATTATAACATTATAACCAGCTTGATAAGCGGTTTCCTCAACACCCTGGATTACTGAAGAAAAGAAATGACGTGATATTCTTGGCACAACAACACCTATAGTATTGGTAATGTTCTTACGTAAGTTTGACGCTAAAAGATTGCGCTGATACCCCATTTCTTGAGCTTTATGGAGGATTCTATCTTTCGTTTTCTTTTTTACCCTCGGACTATCATTTAACGCTCTTGATATCGTAGAACTGTCTATACTTAAAGCTTTTGCTATGTCATGTATGGTAACTTTGTTTATTTCCATTAAATATGATTCTTTCCTTTTGGATATTCAGCAAATATAACAAAAAAATACAATCGATTGTATTTTAACATAAATTGTATATCTTTGTCAAAAATTAATACTATTTTTTTTATGAAAACACATTATACAACAAGATACGCAGCATCTCCAAAAGATGTTAAATCTTATGATACAACAGCGCTAAGAGACGAGTTTTTAATTGACAATTTAATGGAAACTGATAAAATAAACCTTGTGTATTCACATTATGACAGGTTTATAATAGGAAGCGCAGTACCCACTGAAGCACCTTTAAAACTAGATGCCATTGATGCATTAAAGGCTGAATATTTTTTAGAAAGAAGAGAATTAGGAATTATAAATGTTGGAGAAACAGGAACTGTAACAGTAGATGGTACGGATTATGAATTAGAACATAAAGAAGCATTATATGTAGGTCAAGGCAATAAAGAGGTAACCTTTTCCAGTAAATCTTCTAACAATCCTGCATTGTTTTATTTAAACTCTACCCCAGCCCATAAAGCATTTCCTATTAAAAAAATAGGTAAAAATGATGTTGAAGTCGTTGAATTAGGGGCTCCTGAAACTGCAAATGCAAGAACACTAAGAAAATATATAGTTAATAGCGTTGTAGATGTTTGTCAATTACAAATGGGAATGACTACCATAAAAACAGGAAGCTCATGGAATACCATGCCAGCACACGTGCATGACAGACGTATGGAAATCTACTTTTATTTTGAAGTGCCTTCTGATCAAGCAGTTTGTCATTTTATGGGTCAGCCTCAAGAAACAAGACATATTTGGATGGGTAACAACCAAGCCGTTATTTCACCACCATGGTCTATTCATTCTGGCTCAGGAACTAGCAGTTACTCTTTTGTTTGGGGTATGGCGGGTGAAAACCTAGACTACGGCGATATGGATCATTGTAAAATAAACGAATTAAAATAAATACTAATAAAAAAACATGTCAATTAAATTATTTGATTTAACAGGAAAAGTAGCACTGATAACTGGATCCACCCATGGTCTAGGAATGGCTATGGCTAAAGGAATTGGAAATGCAGGGGCTAAAATTATTGTAAATGGAAACTCATCTCAAGAAAAGTTAGATAACGCAGTAAAAGCATATAAAAAAGAAGGTATTGATGCTTATGGCTATCTATTTAATGTAGCAGATGAACACGCAGTAAAAACAAATATCGCAAAAATAGAGCAAGAAATTGGTCCGATTGATATATTAGTTAATAATGCAGGTATCATTAAAAGGACGCCTTTAGTTGACATGGAAGTTGCAGACTTTGAAGCTGTAATAGATATAGATTTAGTAGCACCATTTATTGTTTCAAAACACGTTGTAAAAGGCATGATTGAAAGGCAAAGTGGAAAAATAATAAATATTTGCTCTATGATGAGCGAGCTAGGCAGGAACTCTGTTGGTGCATATGCTGCTGCCAAAGGTGGATTAAAAATGCTAACCCAAAGTATGGCAACAGAATGGGCTAAGTTCAATATTCAGACTAATGGTATTGGGCCAGGGTATTTTGCAACTAGCCAAACGGCTCCTATTAGAATAGACGGGCATCCGTTTAACGAATTCATTATGGGACGAACTCCCGCTGGGCGTTGGGGAGACCCAGAAGACTTACAAGGTGCCGCAATATTTTTAAGTTCTAAAGCAAGTGATTTTGTTAACGGACATGTGGTTTATGTAGATGGCGGTATTCTTGCAACTATCGGTAAACCAGCAAACGAAAATTAAACTCATTATGAAACAACTTAAACGACTTAGTAAATCTATTCTGTTTTTTTTAACTATAGTTTTATTTTTTTCTTGTTCTGAAAAGGATAAAGTCACAATCATAAGCGTTAAAAACCCGCTTAATGTTGAAAGATCATTTGAAACCGTAGAATTAACAAAAAGTCTTTTAAAAGTTGAAGACCTTTCTACTATCGGCATACGTAATACGGAAACCAAAAAGTTGGAACTAACACAAACCGTAGATAATGACGGTGATGGTGTTTTGGATATTATTTTATTTCAGCCACAAATAAAAGCGAATTCAGAGGTTACTTTTAAAATAGTTACCGTTACTGAAGCAGAAAAACCTACTGCGCCAGAGTTATGCTATTCTCGTTTTGTACCAGAGCGTACCGATGATTATACTTGGGAAAATAATAAAGTAGCTTTTCGTGTTTACGGACCAACAGCACAAAAAATGATTGAAGATAATGTACGTGGTGGTACACTATCCAGCGGTGTTGATGCTTGGTTAAAAAGAGTTGAATATCCAGTAATTAATAAATGGTACAAAGAAACCACTGAAGGTACAGGAAGCTACCATAAAGATACAGGTGAAGGCTTAGATGATTTTCACGTAGGCGTAAGTCGTGGTGTTGGTGGTATTGCTGCAAAAGTAGATACAACGTATTACTACTCTAAAAACTATACTAAATGGCGCACCATAACTACAGGACCTTTAAGAACTAGTTTTTATTTAGAATATGAAAATTGGGATGCTGCAGGAAATACCATTAAGGAATCAAGAGTAATTAGTTTAGATTTGGGTCAGAATTTTTCAAAATTTAATATCTCGTTGGAAGGAGTTAAAAATATTTCAGCTGGGTTAACTTTACATGAAAAAGATGGAAAAGTTTTTGGTAACAAAGAAAAAGGATGGGTTAGCTATTGGCAACCTCATGCAGATTCAGAATTAGGAACTGCCATTATAGCCTCTAAAGATTATTTTGTTGATTTTGAAACGTATGACAGTAAGGGAAAGGACTTAAGTAATGCCTATGCACATCTTAATGTTACAAACAATCAAGTAGTGTATTACGCAGGTTTTGGTTGGAAAAAAAGTGGACAATTCAACACCAAACAAGACTGGGAAAATCATTTAAATGCATTTTCTGAGCGTATAAACAATCCTTTGGAAATTAGTTTGAAATAATTAGTGTTTATGATAAAATAGAATACAAAAAGCAAAATGGTCGTGTTTGAACAAATAGAATAAATTCTATTTTATCTTCAATCATTTTACTGTCATGTAATATATATAAAAAACAAAAAGCGGAGAATTGATTTAATAATCAATTCTCCGCTTTAGTAAACCACATAGACCTCACTTCAAATCTTATAATAAATCTTTTCAAAGATTTAAACACTAAATTATATTAAGATCTAAAAAAAAACATCAAAATATTTAGATTAAAAAAACTTTCCTTAGAGTTCTTTAAAGTTGATTCAATAGCCCAACAAATAAAATCAATTTCAGAAATATCATTATTGAATAAATTGACACAAATACTTCATAGCGTTCTAACCAGTAATCACCAAATCTATCGGCACAATTTCGCTCAAAAAAACATAATGCTCAACGTACAAAAACTAGACACACTAGAAAGGGCCTTAAATAAAATAATGGTTTGATTAAAAAGGTCTTGTTTGTACTTGACAAAAACTAAACAAGACAAAAAAACAATAATATAGAGAAGTGTAAATCCATTATTATTCATTTAATTGTATCTGATTTTCAACTAAAAACATCCAAAACATAAAACAAATAATTATGGTTTCTAATAGACATTACTTCTTATACAATAATAAAACCACATTGATAATTCTTATATTTTTTGCTTTTATTATTCTGTCTTGTAAAAATTCAGAAGACAAAAGACAAGAAACTTCAAAACTTTGGGACTATAATTCAGAATTAATTATTGATGATTTTGAAGCTGATTCAATCAATGCTGATATTGTAAATATTAATTCTGAAATTGAACATGAAACTTCAGAATATAATCAAGGTAAAAAATCTTTAAAAGTTCATTTTAAAAAAGATGAAAAGATTTCTGGAATTGAAATTGAACCTTCTACTCCGTGGTCTTTAGATCCTGATAAGAAATACTGTTTGGTATTTGATGCTAAGGCCATGAATAACCAATCGGCTTTTTTAACAGCTGAAATTTACAATGGTGAAGGCAAAAAAACCAGACGTATTGTTAGTGTACGCCCAAACACTTTCAAATCATACTATTTTGAAATTACTACACAAGAAGAAGATGTTAACAGCGGATTAAGAGACACGCCACCAGCATGGGAAACAGATGCAATTCACATGAAAATTAGCGGATTGCTTTACCTAATGGATTTTAGTCAAGTAAGCAAAATTAGTATTTCTAGAGCACAAGGTTTAAAGGATAAAACAGTATTAATCGATAATATTCGTATTGTAGAAAGTCCTGATCGTGATCCCAATTTCCTAAAAGGCATTGCAGATAAATTTGGTCAAAATGCTAAAAGAGACTTCCCTATCAAAATTCATTCAGATGAAGAGCTAAAGTCTAAAGCAGATGAGGAATTAAAATCATTAGCTGAATATACCCTAATGCTAGACAGATGCGAATATGGAGGATGGAAAGATGGTCCAAAATTAAAAGCTACAGGTTTTTTTAGAAAAGAAAAAGTAGATGGCAAATGGGGCTTAGTTTGTCCAGATGGGCATTTATACTTTTCAATTGGTCTTGCCAATGTGCGTATGGCAAATTCTACCACATATACAGGTATTGATTACACAGACGAAGCTATAAAACACAGAGACCCTGAAGATATAACCCCTGAAGATTCAAAAGGGATTATTGATGTGCCATTGGAAATAATGAAAACAGGTCATGTAGTAAATAAACTTAGAAATGATATGTTTTTAGAATTACCAAGTTTAGATGACCCTTTGGCAAACCACTACAGTTATAGAAAAGAATCCCATTTTGGACCTATTGAGCATGGACAAACATTTAGTTTTTATAGAGCTAATCTAGAGCGTAGATATGGTGAACAATCTAAAAATTCATTTTTTAAAAAATGGCTCGAGGTCACTGAAAACAGAATGCGCAACTGGGGATTCACCTCTTTTGGAAACTGGATAGATCCAGCATTTTATCATAGAAATAATCTCCCATATTTTGCCAACGGATGGATTATCGGAGATTTTCAAACCGTATACTCAGGTTCAGATTATTGGGGGCCAATGCCAGATCCTTTTGATCCTGAATTTGAAAAACGTGCTAAAAAATCTATAGATGCAGTTTCTGAAGAAGTAAAAAATAACCCATGGTGCATTGGAGTGTTTGTAGATAATGAAAGAAGTTGGGGTAATGAAAGTTCAATCAAATCCCATTACGGTTTGGTTTTAGATGGCTTATCTAAAGGGAAAGACAGCTATTTAAAGCAGCAATTCATGAAAATTCTAAAATCTAAACATAAAACCATAGCAAATTTAAATAAAGCTTGGAAAACTGATATTATTAGTTGGAAAGCACTAGAAAGTGGAGTGGATTATAAAAACCTAAAAGATTACAATGAAGGAATGGTAGTAGATTTCTCTACAATGTTGGAATCTTTTGCAACAAAATATTTCCAAGTTATTCATGATGCTTTAGAGAAAAAAATGCCTAATTACATGTACATGGGATGTCGTTTTGCTGTTTGGGGCATTACCAAAGAAGTGCGTAAATCCGCAGCTAAATTCGTAGATGTATTCAGTTATAATTATTACAAAGAAGGTATTGGTACAAAGTATTGGAAATTTTTAGAAGAAGTTGATATGCCAACACTTATAGGTGAATATCATATTGGGGCTCCAGATTCAGGACTGTTCCACTCAGGCTTGGTACACGCTGCAAACCAAGAAGACAGAGCCAATATGTGGGCAGATTACGCCCATTCAACAATAGACAATCCCTATCTGGTTGGTGCCCATTGGTTTCAATATTTAGATTCTCCTTTAACAGGAAGAGCTCATGATGGTGAAAATTACAATGTTGGCTTTGTTTCTAACACCGATATTCCCTACCCTCCAATGGTAAAAAAGGCGAAAGAAGTGAATTCAAATTTATATAACAGAAGATTTAATAACACCTCACAAAACAAATAATAACAATGAAAGTTTTAAAAAACATAATAGCATTAACCTTATTTTTTTTAAATTCTATTTGTATTGCGCAAGATCAAAGTATCATACGGTTACCTGATAATATTGAGCCAGAAGACCGTATTGCATTTGCAATGTATACAGTGCATGAGAATACGTTAAAATTAACAGCTCAATTTCATCCCATTAAAAATTTCACTCCTTTTGAAGCTTCATTAGAAATAGAAGAAAATGGGAAATGGGTAACAAAAGCTGAAGCAGATATTATTTATCCAGGGTATACGGCGCCTTTTAGAATTGAAAATTGGGACGATACCAAAGAGCAAAAATATCGTGTTGCTTATAATAATGAAGCGTATTACGAAGGTATTATCAAAAAAAATCCAATTGATAAAGATGAATTTGTTTTAGCTGCATTTACATGTAATTCTATGTACCCAGAACATGGAGGCGATTTACCAAAGGATGATATCGTAAAAAATATCCTAAAATTAAACCCTGACTTAATATTCTTTTCTGGAGACCAAGTATATGAGCATAGTGAGCATTATTTAGCTTGGTTAAAATTTGGTAGAGAATTTTCTGAAATTTTTAGAAATACGCCTGTTGTAATAACACCAGATGATCATGATATTGGGCAAGGAAATTATTGGGGAGAAAATGGAAAAAAAGCAGATTCTAGAAGAGGAATTTCTGGAGGCTATTATATGCCTTTAGAATATATTAAAGAAGTAGAAAGAGCACAAACTAGTCACCTTCCAGACCCTTATGACGCTACTCCTATTGAACGTGGCCTCGGAGTTTATTACACAGATTTAAAATGGGGAGGCATTAGTTTTGCTATTTTAGAAGATAGAAAATTTAAAACTGGCTTAACTAAACTTGCAAAAGCGCATCCAGATGTTTTTCCAGATGGGCCTTATGAGGCAATTTTCAATCCAAAAGTAGATACAAGGCGATTTGACATGGAAGAATCTAAATTGCTTGGAGACAGACAATTAAAATTTCTAGAAGAATGGACTACGGATTGGGAAAATGCAGAAATAAAAACGGTATTATCTCAAACAGCCTTGGCTATGGTAGATAATTATACAGGTAAGTATGATAAAGAACTTTATGCTGATTTTGACTCAAATGGATGGCCACAAGCAGGAAGAAACAGAGCTTTAAAAGTTATAAGAAAAAGTTTTTCACCTACTATTACTGGAGATACACATTTAGGGGCAGTTAGTATAATGGGAGTTGATAAATGGGGAGATGCTGGATATAATTTTACAACTCCAGCAATTGCAAATTATTGGTTACGTTGGTGGCAACCAAAAGCACCTGGTAAAAACAGAGATAAAAATTCACCAACCTACACAGGAGAATTCTTAGATGGTTTTCATAACAAAATAACTGTTAAAGCAGTTGCAAACCCAACATTACCAGAAATTAAAGAAGGTGGCTATTTATCTACTAGAGCTGCAGGTTTTGGAGTTATTCGCTATAATAAACCAAATAGAAAAATTACATTCGAAGCATGGGCAAGAAATGTAGACATTCACAGTCCAAACTCTAAACAATATCCTGGTTGGCCAATAACAATATCACAAGAAGATAATTTTACGATTGAAGGTGGTTTTCAATTACCAACTTTAAAAATATCTAAAGCAAATCAAGTGGTTACTGTAAGAGATAAATTCACTAAAGAAGTTATTTCATCTATCAGAATTAAAGGAAATACTTATCAACCAAAAGTAATTCACAATGGAAATTATCTTATTGAAATTGGTGAAGGAGCTCAAAAAACAGCTTTGGAATCCAATTCTAAAAAAAGAAACAAACAAACTATTGAAGTAAAAATATAAGTGGATGAAAAAGGTTTGGTCTTAATTTAAATTTCTACTAATTCCTCTTCAATGATACCGAAAATATTCTATAAATCCTGGTAAATTGACTTAGAAGAAACAATAAATCATATTCGTTCTAATTTTAAATAGCATGAAACACATTAGATTAGAAATTGAAAACAGAGCCGGCTACATTATTATCAACAAGCCTAAGGCTAATAGCTATAATTTAGAATTCATGCAAGACGAATATAAATATTGATCTCAAAACTACTGGTATAAAAGCCAGTAGTTTTAAATATTTGTGTTGCACTTATTACTTGAACTTAGAAGTTTTACAATTCGATAAATTCATCTATTTCATTTTTTATTTTAATAAGGTCAGATTTTATACGTTCAAAATCATGATTAAGGATATACCTTTTGTTTAATAAATTCCCTCCCATTCCTACACCAATAGCCCCAGCTTGAAAAAATGTTTTTATATTTTCTAAAGTAACACCGCCAGTTGGAATTAATTTAATATTATTTAGAGGAGCAAGAATATCTTTAATATATCCTGGTCCTAATTGTGTAGCAGGAAAAACTTTTACAGCATCAGCCCCTAATGACCACGCTTTATAAATTTCTGTTGGTGTAAATGCTCCTGGAAAAATTGGGGTTTTAGAACTAACTGCTTGTTTTATTACGTCTTCATTTACAATAGGAGTTACAATAAATTGAGCCCCACAATTTACTGCATTGGTATAGTCTTCTATAGTGCATACTGTTCCAGCTCCAACATTAAGTTCAGGAAATTCTGTGCGTAATGCTTCAATTAAATCTAAAACACCATCTGTGTTCATTGTAATTTCTAATGTATAAAAACCTACTGAAATATATGTTTCAACCACTTTCAGAAGTGTTGCTTTTTCAGACATACCCCTTATGATTCCCACTACTGGAGCTTTACAGAATTTTTCGTTGGAAAATATTTTAGAATTCATGAAGTTTTAATAGTTTTAATTGCCCTTTTGTAAGAGCTTGATTATATGTGTTTTGATCAAAAACAATTAATTGATTTTCTTTAAGAAGTAATTTTAAAGCTAACTCATAAAGATGATTTATTTCTGATGGTGCAGCCAAATAAACCGTTTTAAAAGCGGTCTTTAAATTGGAAATTTCATCTCCAAAAACTAATCCACTTAAAAAATAATAGTTGTAAGCTTTAGTTGTTTTTTTCATTAAGTCATTAACACGTAAAGAAAATAAACTATTTGTTAAATTACCAGAAAACCCAATTTTGGCACCTTTTCTAAAAGCTTCTTTGTTTTTTTCATTCCATTCCGTTAATTCAACATTTCCTGATAAAATACTTTTTTTAGAAAGCAACTCAAATAATTCTCCCGTGAGAAAGGTTTTAATTTTCGTAAACTTTCCATTAGTAAAAGTTATATGTTTACTATGAGTTCCTGGCAAAATCAATACACCATCATCATTAAGGCTTTCAACTAAACCCAAAGCTTGTACTTCTTCTCCTCTCATTACATCATCAATACCTTTAACTCCAGAAACAAGTAAGGCATTTTGATATTTCTTAAAAGAAAACTTCTCAACTACAAGCGTATTGCCATTATTTGAAATAGGTAAATCGGCATATTTCAAGGCTAACATTCCTATGTTTGAAGACGCCATACCAGAAATAACAATGGAATGATTTCTATTTTTATCTGAAAGCTTTAAAAGCTCCTTTTCTAAATAATTTATAAAAAACTGAAACTGATTTAGTTCTTTCTGCTTTATAAAATCGTCATAAACTTGTTTTACTCCGTTATTGGTTTTTATTTCTTCTTTAATTTGAAAAGTTTGCCTATTTACCAAACGTAATCTAAAGTTTGATGTCCCCCAATCTATACTTATAAAAAAGTCTGTCTTTGCCATTCTGAACAATTCTACCAATTGTTAAAAGACCCATCATTCCTTTTCAATCTGGGAACTTCTAAAATCTCAAATCTTTGCTGCATTGCTAATTCCTCATTAAACTCAACTCCCAAACCTGGAGTGTCCAACACCTTATATTTTGTACCTTCTAATTGAGGCTGAACTGGATAAAATTCTTTATCATTAGTTCCCATTTGTTCTGCATGTGTATTTACTTCTTCTAAACATGCAAAATTTGGGCAAGCTGCTGCTAAATGTATAGATGCTGCCGTACAAATTGGCCCTAATGGATTGTGAGGCATTAAATCTATATAATGTGCTTCTGCAATTGCAGCCACTTTTTTAGACTCTGTCAATCCGCCTACATTACAAACATCTACTCTTGCGTATTGCGTGATATTTTTTTCTAAAAAAGGTAAAAACTGCCATTTACTTGCAAATTCTTCACCAATTGCAAAAGGAATATTCACCATCTTTCTCAATGTTTCATAAGCTTCAGGAGATTCGTCCCTTATAGGTTCTTCAATAAAATCTAACGTTCCTACTGGTATTTTTTGAAGAAAATTTACCGTTTCAGGAATAGACAATCGTGTATGATAATCTAATCCAATCAATACATTTTTACCTGTTTCTTTCCTCAATTCAATTAACCAATCAGAAAGTTGATTTATGGATATTCTCGGTTCAAAAAGCGAGGTATCTTTCTGTGCCTCATATTCTGCTGGGGCTAATCTCAAAACTTCCCAACCATTATTTAAAAGAATTCTAGCTTTTGAGATCAGGTCATCAAATGTAGAGAATCGTAAAGAAGCAAAACAACCAACAAAGTCTCGTTGTTTCCCTCCCAAAAGTTCATATACGGGAACACCTAAATCTTTTCCTTTAATATCGTACAAGGCAATATCAATGGCTGAAATTGCGGCTGTTAAAACACGGCCACCTTCAAAATACTGCCCCCTATACATTTCTTGCCAAAGCGCTCCAATTCTTCTTGGGTCTTTTCCTATTAGAAAGCCTTTAAAATGCTCGATAGCACCGACTACAGCTAGCTCGCGAGTAGATAATCCAGAAGCACCATACCCATAAATACCTTTGTTCGTTTCTACTTTCACGACTAATTGCACGCCACCCCCTATTCTAATTGGATAAGTTTTTATGTTTGTAATTTTCATATAGTTTTAGATAAGACTCTAAAATTAGGAAAAAGGTTCTTAAACACTTGAAATTTAAAAAATTTCTAACTTGACAAAAACTCAACAACATCGTTTTTAGACAATTTTCAATCTATAAGCATTCATTAAGAATGTATATTGTGAATTCAATTATTAACATATGGCTAAACCAACTCGTAAACGTTACAGTATTCTTTTTCTAGTATTTGTAACCGTAGTAATTAATTATCTGGACAGAAGTAATATTTCTATTGCTGCTTTTGCAATGAGAGATGAATTAGGATTGTCTACAGTACAAATGGGTATTATTTTTTCTGCTTTTGCATGGACTTATTCAATACTTCAAATTCCTGGAGGAATCATGGTGGATAAAGTAAAGGCTCGAATATTGTATCCTGTCATTTTAGTTTTTTGGTCTATTGCCACTTTAATACAAGGGTTTATCAGTTCACTTTCAGCCTTTATTGGTTTAAGGGCTGCTATTGGCTTATTTGAAACCCCTTCATACCCATTAAACAACAAAATTGTTACAAGCTGGTTTCCTGAAAAGGAAAGAGCGAGTGCCATTGCTGTATATACCTCGGGACAATTTATTGGTTTAGCGTTTTTAACTCCTGTTTTAGTGTTAATTCAAGATGCATTAGGTTGGCGAGGTTTATTTATTGTTTCTGGGGCAATTGGAATTGTTTGGGCATTTATTTGGTACATATTTTACAGAGACCCTAAGAAACACAAAAAAGTAAATCAAGAAGAGTTAACATATATAAAAGAAGGTGGAGGTTTAGTAGAAGATCATTCTGAAGAAAAAGAACAGCAACAATTTACATTTGATGATTTAAAACATGCTTTTAAATACCGAAAATTATGGGGCGTTTATATTGGCCAATTTTGTACTGGTTCGTTATTCGTTTTCTTTTTAACGTGGTTCCCAACCTATTTAGTTGAATTTAGAGGATTGGATTTCATTAAATCTGGTTTTTTAGCTTCTCTCCCATTTTTGGCAGCATTTGTAGGTGTTTTGCTGTCTGGCTTTACATCAGATTTTTTAGTTAGAAAGGGTTACACTAATGAAATCTCTAGAAAAACCCCCGTATTAATCGGAATGATTCTATCTATGTCAATAATTGGTGCAAATTATACAGATAGCACATTCTTAATCATATTATTTCTATCTATTGCTTTTCTTGGAAATGGTTTATCATCAATAACTTGGGTATTTATATCACTTTTAGCACCTAAGCGGTTAATTGGCTTAATAGGAGGAACTTTTAATTTTATTGGTGGTTTATCTGCGGTAATTACTCCAGTTGTTATTGGCTTTTTGGTGGAAGATGGGGATTTTGAGCCCGCATTGTTTTATATTGGCGCTGTTACATTTATAGGATTTTGTAGCTATTTATTTTTGATAGGGAAAGTAGAACGTATAGAAATATAATAATATAAAATGAAGATTTTTTTAAAACTTTTAGTGATTGTTGCTCTTGTTCTTGGTTGTAAAGAAAAATCAACTAATAAGAAAAAAAATGATGAAATCAAAACATACAAAACTATTGGGTATCTTGAAAAATTGGATGATAATTTTGACGAATACGTTCCTCCATCAGCAAAAATAGAAGTAATTGCGGGGGGGTTTACCTGGACAGAAGGTCCTGTTTGGATTCCTAAAGTACAATGTTTATTATTCTCTGATGTACCTCAAAATATCAACTATAAATGGACAGAGAAAGAAGGTGTTTCAGAGTTTTTAAACCCTAGTGGATATACTGGTGCAACTAAAAAACGGCAAGGTTCTAATGGCATGTTCTTAGACCATCAAGAAAATCTGATTTTATGCCAAACAGGAGATAGAGTGGTTGCGCGTTATACTGGAAGTTATTCAAACCCTGTTTCAAAATTTGAAGTCATTGCAAATCAATTTGAAGGCAAACGATTTAATGCACCAAATGATTTAACCATTGACAAAAAAGGGAACATCTATTTTACTGACCCTAATTTTGGAATAGAAGAAGGCGCAAAGGAAATTCCGTATCAAGGTGTCTATAAAATCGATACTAAAGGTCAAGTGAAATTATTAACAAAAAAGTGGAAAACCCCAAATGGCATTGGTTTATCTCCAGATGAAAAAACATTATATATTGCAAATTCTGAGCCCGCTATGTTTGTTTCTTATGCTGTTTCAGAAGAAGGAATATTAACAAACGAAAAACTCATTTTAGATATGAAGGATATTTTGAAAAAAAGCATTTCTAAACAAAAACCAGATGGGATGGCCATTAAAAAAGACGGAACTGTTTTTTTAACAGGTCCAGACGGTATTTTTGTTTTTGATAAAAATGGTATCCATTTAGGAACCATTAAAACAAATAAATTAACCTCTAATTGTGCTTTTAATGAAGATGAATCTGTGTTATATGTTTCTTGCCATCAGTTAATTTTAAGAATAAAATTAAAATAAGAGAAATTAACACAAATAAACCTTAGCGCTAAGCTTATTCATAATTTAATATTCTTATAATTATTGCAGTTTAACTACTGAAAACGATGTAAATTTTACGACTATATTTAGTTTTTAACTAATTTTTTATGAGATGACATTCCGTTTTCAGAAGAAATTTTTAAAATATAAACACCTTTTCCTAACTTTTCAATATTAAAAGTTACCGATGCATCATTATAGTTTTCGGAAACCACTAGCTGTCCTTTTATATCATAACATTGAACATGCTTTATAAGATCATTGGAGTCTATTTTAACCATACTACTTGAAGGGTTAGGATACAATTCTACATTTAACCTTTTATTAAAATTTTTAACTGATAAGCTACTGTTTGGTTTGTAAGTTCTAATCCAATCAATTGTAAAAGTATGATTATTTGTATTTGCTAACTCTGTATCTGTAGGAATAACAGATTTTCCATTAGCTGTTCTCCACCCTTGTTCTTCAACAGAAAAAATAATATCCATAGCTTTGTTTAAGCCCGTTCTAGTATCATTATTTGTATCCCCAGGGTTTACCGCATTTGTAAAGAACAAAGGATCTATTTGAGCTTTCCCTTCTCTTTTAGTTACCTGCACCCCATCTATAAAATAATATAAATGCCATGGGTCTTTCCAATAAACACCATAGGTATGAAACGCATCTTTCCAAAGAATGTTTCCAGCTCCATCATTTCTTGTAATCCAAGTAGGGTTTGGTGCTGGGTTTCCGTTTCCAGACCCTAGTTCATTGGGTTGCCAATCTTGGAAAGGATTTCTTATAAAAACATGGTGACTCACATGCATCCGTTGAGCCCACCATGTAATATCTTCATTGGCACTACCTGAGAAATTTGCCCCATAGCCTTCCATAAAATCTATTTCTTGAGTATCATCAGGACTTAATAACCATGCGCCATTAGCTAAAACAGAGTTCATTATTTTAACTCTAGCTTCAATATAAACAGGATACTGAACGGTTTGATTTGAATGGATAATACCCGTATAAACTTTATTCGTTTGATATCTTGAAGCTGTCAATTTTAATTCTCCGCCGTCAACAGAAGAATGTGTTCTAGACCATTGTGTTGATCCAGGTCCATTCCACCCGTTATGGTACCAATCATCCCATTTATTCATAAAAGTACTGCCTTTACTGGCAGCAGGAGCACTATAATTAAAATCATCTGAGACATCTGTTTGTAATATCCAAGTGTCACTGCCTTCAAGTGTTGCAGGAACTGGAATACCAGACCAATCTTGACCTATTGCGTTTGATGCTGCAAATAAGCTAAATAATAAAATGTATAAATTTCTCATTCAATTCTTTTTTTTAGTTTTTTACTAAGTTACACTTTTATGAGAGAAACAGGTTGGTTTTTGAACTCCATAAAAACTTGACATTAACAAATCTTAACGTTTCCCCTACTCAAAACCTCTTGCTATTGGGTTTTTCATCAGCTTCTATTATACCTTCATTTCCACCTAACGCTAGGTTATATTATATCCTAATAAGCTTTTGCTAAAATAATTTACTATTTATCCTCTAGTTTCCATGTTCTAACCCAATCAATTTTCATAGTATTAATCGCATCATCATTCAAATCCGTTTTAGGAGGAAGTCCGCCTAACCAAGTTGCTTGATTTGTCCATAAATCAAAGATTATTTCTAAATCTCTTGTGAATTCTCTGTTGTAAGTTTGTCCATTTTCATGCTTACCAACCACAACCCTTCCAGCAGGCTCACCATCGAGATAAAACTGAATGTTTTTAGAATCTTTCCACCATACACCATAGGTATGATAATCTTCATTCCAACCAACATTTCTTAAAGGATTTACAGCAGATAAATTTGATCTTAAGAAATTACCTTTGTTTCGTATAGTTTTAGGTATTTCATTTTCATCAGCTTGAAAATATTGCGAATTCATTTGGTCTGGAAATTTATCTGCTTCACAATTAGCACATGAAGGTTTTGAATTATTTTCTATAATGTCAATTTCATCTCTATTATTTATATCTCCGTTATTCAACCAATAGGTATTATATGCAGAAATATGAGCCGTTTTTATTCTAGCCTCTGTGTACATCGGGTATTTGGTTTCTGCAATTGAATGAATTCTAGCTGTTTGAAACCATCTTGCCTCTGGATTGCTTTCATTTAGCGTTGCTTTTATCCAAAGTTTACCATCTGTAACCCCTGAATTTTGATTTGAATTGGACATAAAAACGGGAACACCGTAGTTCCAAGTTGACTTGAACCATTTGGTATTATCCCAGTTATCAAATTCATCAGACATAGATTCAAATTTAGTCCATTTTTTATCTTCTGGAGTTGTATCTTCTATGGATGTAAAGGAAGGAAAGTTTGGGTCTATATTATTGAAATCGTCCGCTGTTAGACCAACTTCATTTACAGTAATATTCACTGTTGCTGAATCTGTATCACCATCTACATCTGTTATTTTATAGGTAAAACTGTCTGCACCAAAAAAGTCTGGGTTGGGTATATACTCAAATATTCCATCACTTATTTCACTTACAGCACCATTATTAGCATTAGAGACCATACTGTAATTGTCGGTATCACCACCATCGTCTCCCAAGTCATCGTTTGTGGCAACATCTATTTGATTTGCATTTCCCGAAACACTATTTTCATTTACACTTAACGTATCATCAACAGCTACAGGTGTATCGTTTGTGTCTTGAGGTATATCATTATCATTAGGGCTTGATGAACAGTCAAAGTTTGTAAATAGTATTAGTATAGTAAATAGAAGTGCGAATAAATTTCGTTTTAGACTATCATTTTTTTTCTTAAACATATTTTTCATTTTTTTTTTGTTATTTACTTCTTAGAAGAATTATTAACCCTATAATCATACATAGAATAAGTTGTTTCCTTAACTTTATTGATTAATTCTTCATAGGGGTTATCACAGATATCGATAAAACCAACATTGTAGTTTTCCCCATCAAAACGGCCTGTATTTGGCTCGTCTAAATACTGAAACCAATGCGCTCCAACAATATTTGGATGGCGTAATGCACCTTGAATGTAGTCTTGGTACATTTGCCCTCTTTCAGCTTGATTTTTTGCGATTTTAACACCAGGATGTAAACTTCCTCTATCCAAAGACCCAAAGTGAAATTCTCCAATCATAACTGGTTTATCAACGCCTTCTGGCAATGAAAATTTCTCAACACTATATTCGTATTTATTGAAACTCATAATATCTAAATACTGACTTGCTGCAGTTAGTACAACATCATTATTTGCCCAGGCAAAGCGACATCCTAAATAGTTTTGATGAGGTGCTACGGCTTTAAGTTCTTCATTTATAATTCTAAAATAAGTGCCTGCAATTTTTTCATAAAATGCTAATAAATCTTCTTTAGCATTTTCTTCATTAGGAGTTTTAGTAGAGACCAATACGTCTTCCCATGAAGCATGATTTGTTTCCCACTTCTTGTTAAGGCTTTCTATTTCCTTGTATTTTGCCTTTAAATTGTTTACAAATTCAATTTTTGCAGGTTGTGTAGCTGGACTGTTTAAAGTGCCAATAGAAAGAGAACCTAGTAATCCCCAAGACAACTCGTTATCTACAAAATAGCCGATGCACCAAGGGTCGTTTGCGCCTTCTTTTTGAGTCATTACAGAATTGCGAACTGCATCTCTGAAGCGTGGATCAAAAACATCATGAAATTTGCCCCAAAACCCTTCAGACCCTTCAATTTTTGGAGTGTTGTTTATCCATATTGAACCTACATAAGGTGTTCTATGCTGCCGTGTTGCACCGAAATCTGACACAAATCCAATGGTGTTCATTCCCCAATCTTTGATACGTAAATGTGCCATGTCTTGGAACGTTTCTAACCAATCTTCCCCGTATTTTCTGTACAGATTACTTTGATAAAAATTATACGAATCGTAAGGTAATTTATCTTTATAAAAACCGTGTGAAGCATGTGTTCCTTTTCCATAAAAATCTCCTAAAACATCATCTTTTTTCGGTAGAAATTTAAAGTAATTTTCTCTATGTGAAATTCCAGTAAAAACGGCATCTGAAGCTACACAATTTAATCCGGCTGTCCAGAATAAATAGCCTTCTGGATCAACCATCCACCATTTACCATCTTTTTTCTCAGTTCTAAAAAACCCTGTTGCTTCTAGTTTAGGACCTGCTGCCCATCCACCATATTTACCAATACCTGGAGCACCTTTCCTGGATTTCAGATGAGCTAACTCATTTGTTGCAGCCTGTTTCAATTCTTCTTCAGAATGCATTTTATTTTTCCAGTCGTCATGAATGTATTGACCAAATTCATCTATAAAAGGGAAAAAATTATCTGGACTTCGCTCTTCATATTTACCAACTGCTCTTACATTATCTATTGTAAAATTGTTTGGTTGTGTTGCGTATCTAGAACAAAACGTAAGTTCTGTTACTTTAGTTAAATCTGCTTTAATTTTCCCTGGGACGCCTCTTAGCCCATTAACTTCTATTTGTGGTTGATGAATCCAAGGTGTCCAAGCTAAGTTAATCGTAATTGTTTTACTTTCTCCTGGGATAAGATCTACATAATCTGAGCAATACCATCGTAATAAACCATCTGGATCGTTACCAACAAAAAGTTCTACTTGCATGTCTTCATCTCCAACGTTAGAAACATCTGCTTTAACTTGATAAAATGTTGATAAATCCCAAGGTTGATTTTCTGGACTTAACAGTTTTACACCAGTTTCTCTAATTGTGAATCCGTTATTTATCTTAATATAATTGTTGTTTTCAGACTTAATTAATTCGAAGGTTGCATCTTGTGGTTTTACAAAATCTGTTTGAGAAGCTTCTTCAAAATCGAATAAAACCAACTTGTGTTCTTGCCCTTCTTTACAGCTAAAAAGAAAGACTAAAGCTAGTACAAAAAAAGATAGTTTTTCTATTTGAAATAAACTTATATCGTGCTTTCTGTTCATTTTTTTTATATAAAATTGTCTCCTTAATTATTTTACAAGTAGATCTTCAAGTTGCTCTAGGGATTTTCCTTTAGTTTCAGGTACTTTAATCCATATTAAAACCAAACCAATAACAGCGAAAACACCAAACAGCATAAAGGTCATGGTGTTTCCTATTTGTGATAATTGCCATGGAAATAATAACTGAACTAAAAAAGCAACTGCTAGATTTATTAATCCAACAAATGAAATGGCAATACCTCTAATTTTATTAGGGAATAATTCTGAAAACAATACCCACATTACCGGACCAATAGACATAGCAAACGCACCAACGAAACCTATAATTCCTATAAGGATTAAAAGTGTGTTCATTTTAGCAGATGCTGTAACCAATGTGGCCTCATGAATACTTGCAGCTTGCTCTCCTAGTGTGGAAACTAGAGCAGCTTTAAAATCAAGATCGTTCTCAAATACACGATCTTGAAGTTGAACAATTTTTGCTTTATCAATCTCTGCAGGTAAATTTGCTATAGCACTATCACTTAAAGTATAAGTGGCTTCGTTAAAGCCATAACTTAACAAGAACAGCGATATTGCTATCCCTATCATCCCAATTATCAATAACGGTCTTCTACCAAATTTATCTATAGTTAATATGGCAACCACGGTGAATCCTAAATTAGTTACACCAACTAGAGCAGCCTGAATAAATGAAGCATCTGTTCCTATTCCTGTCTGTTCAAATATCATTGGTGCATAAAATAATACGGCATTAATCCCTACGATTTGCTGAAAAACACCAACGATTATCCCAATAACAATTACCTTTCTCATGTTTTTCTTAAACAAATCACTAAGCTTAGATTTTTCTTTGTTTTTATCCTCTGCAATACTTTGCTCTACTTCATTCAATTGTGACTTTGCTTCGCTATCTGAAACTACTTTTTTCATGACAACAAGTGCTTCTTCTTTTCTGTTTTGAGTCATCAACCATCTTGGGCTTCTAGGAACTATAAATAACCCAAAATAATATAGAATTGCTGGTAAAGCTTCAAGCCCTAGCATCCAGCGCCAATTCCATTTACCAAATCCTAAAGATTTTGTCCACTCCGCATCAGAATTTCCCCATTTAAGAATAAGATAATTAGTAAAAAACGCTATGGAAATACCAATTACAATGTTTAATTGATTGAAGGACACTAATTGCCCTCGTTTCTCTGGTGGTGCCACTTCAGCAATATACATAGGCGCAATTATTAATGCTGCTCCAACTGCTAAACCTCCAATCATTCTAAATATAATCAAAACAACAAATGTACCTGCCAATGCAGAACCTATTGCAGAAATGGTGAATAAAATGGCTGCGTATTTTAATAACTTTCTTCTTCCATGTTTATCACTCATTGGACCCGCAATCATCATTCCTAATGCCGCCGTAAGCGTGATGGAACTTACTGCCCAACCTAATTCGATTTTGGTAAGATTAAATTCAGGTTCTATAAATTTTACAACTCCAGAAATAACCGAAGCGTCAAAACCTAATAAAAATCCTCCTAATGCTACAATAGCTGCAATACGGATAACGTAAAGTTGTTTTTTTGACATAATTAATGTGGTGGTTTTAGTTTAGTTTAATTTTTATTCTTCTCCGCGCTCTCCTTTGGCGGTATGATGTACCATTTTCCAAGTTGTAAATCTTCGTATATATTGATAATCATCATTCATGTATTCGTGCGTTAATCCCCAACGTAAAATATGTGTTGGATGTTTGTCTGGATCAGCATATCTATTTAAGCCAATAGCATGTGGAGCTCCCTTAACAACACTTTTAATCTCAAAATTAATTCCGTCTGGAGACCATTGAAGCGTGTTTTTTTCTGGTCCATCCGTAGTAATTAGTGATGATATACCACCTTTATATGGCCAAACACAAATTTCATGACCGCTATTTGAAATGGGGTTGTATTCCGATTTTATATAAGGGCCTTTGGGGTTATCTGCAATGGCAACTCCATGTCTGATTTGTCTTCCACCAAAGGTGATAGCTTCTCCCATTTGTTCCCCTTTATAGTACAAATAAAATTTATTTTTATAAGGTATAATGCATGGATCGTGAACTTTATGACTATCAAAATCACCTTTCTTTTCAACCGCAAACCTACTTTGAGTTTCGCCTTTCCAAACACCATTATCAGCAGGTTTTAAAATAGGTTCTTCACTTTTAGTCCAAGGACCATAAGGAGAGTCAGACCACGCTAATGCAATTTCTTCCTTAACTCTTACAGTGTATGGAGATTTTACAGTCTGATAGCACAAGTAAAATTTACCATCGTGTTGCATTATTTCTGGAGTAAAGACAGATCTATCATCATAACTTCCTTTTTCACCTCTTTTTACAGCTAATCCTTCTTCCTTCCATGTAATTCCATCGTAAGAAGTAGCATACCAGAGATCACATCTGTCCCAAGGAAAAACTTTATCTTCTTCTATATTTCCGGCAAACCCATCAGTTGGACCAACAGATCTTGTATACCAAACAAAATATTTTCCATCAACTTTTATAATAGCACTTGGGTCTCGGCGCACAACGCCTTCTTCGTAAGCTAAATCTCCCTTTAAATCTTCTACTTGATATTCAAAAAACCAATCATTGCTCAAATCTGTAGGCCATTTTAAGGCTCTTTTACTTGCTGCACTTAATTTGTCTTTATTGGTAATTCCTAGAAAATCTTGTTGTTCGTTTGTAATTTCCATTTTATGTTTTTTTATTTCTTCTTTTTTAGTTTCTCTATTGGAGGAGGTGCAACCTAAAACTATGCAGGTTAACAGTATATAGGCAAGTTTATTCATGTTTTTTAATGTCTATATTATTAATTATGGTGTTAGTCAATTGCTTTAAGGAACCCATGTATTCAATTATTATAGGCTATTACTATACGAAACAATAAGAATTCCTAAAACCATGCACCCTAGTCCGAAGTACAAGAAACCTTTAGCCTTTCCAGATGCTTTAATCCATTCTTTAGTTATAATACCACTCAATATAGCAGTAACAACACAGGATGTGTTAAATATAGCATAGCCAATTGTGTTACCGCTTTCACCTAATTTAAAAGCAGCAAATGCAAATAGGGCAGAAGCGGCGTAATGAAAAACAGCCATTATTAAAATTAATACGAAGTTTTTGCTAAATGCGGGTGTTTTAAACCCTGCCCATGCTTTTTTCTTAGAGAGTTCCCATAAAAAATAGGCCGTCATAACAATACCACCACTTAAGAAAATAGGAAACATCACAGCAATTGCGGTTACCCATTCAGCATTACCTTGAGCCTGAGATGCTTCATGTAAATAAGGTCTTCCAGCTGCATTAGCATAACTAAATCCAGTAGCAAGTAAACCGCCAATTATTGCAATTAAGATTCCCGTAACCATGGAGCCTTTTCCGTCTTTTTTATCGTCTAAATTGGCTTCATCTTTTTCTCTTAGTAAACCTGCTTTCCCATTGGCAAAAACCCCAATTAAAACTACAGCTAAACCAATTAATATGGTTGTTAAAATATTAGAAGCTGGCAAATCCTCTTCTAGATAGGGTAATAAAGATCCAACTAAGATTATGGTACCAATAAACAATGAGAATCCCAAAGACAAACCTATATGGTTAATAGCTTTGCTCCACATCATAACTCCAATTCCCCAAAGGAAACTTGTTAAGCCCATTTTTATCCAAATCTCTGAAGGCATATTACCAAATATTTCACCAAATCCATTTATTAAAGTGGTGGAGGCAATAATTGGAACAATAAACATGGTCAACAAAAAGAATAAACTCCAAGTGTTTTCATATTTAAAATCTTTCGTGAATTTTTCGGGAAGTGCATAGAGCCCTAACATTAACCCAGCAAAAATTGCTAGCAATACTCCTTCAATCATAGTGTTTTAGTTTTAGTTTGCTATTAATGTTACCAGTCAAATTTAAACTGTGTAGTACTTTTAAAAGTTTCTCCTGCCTTGGTTATTGACTTAGGAGAATTTTCAATATTTGGCCCATTTGGGTAGCGATGCGTTTCACAGCAAAACCCTCTATACTTGCCATACTGTTCTCCATTTTCACGTTTAATGGCATCTGAAGTATATTTTCCAGTATACAATAACATGCATGGTTCAGTAGTTTTAACGGTTAAAGATCGTCCTGAATCTGGACAGGTAATTTTTGCTGCTTCAACAAAATTTGCATTTTCATTATCAAGGATGTAAAAATTTTCGAAGCCATCACTCATTTCGTTGTGTGCATCACCAATTTTTTTTGGTTGACGCATATCATCGGCCGCTCCTTCAACATTTACCACGCGTCCTGTTGCTGCACCAGTATCATCACATTCTAATCGCTTATTCGCATTAACTTGTGCGTTATGGCATTCTACATCTGAATGAAATGCATTCAGATTAAAATACGTATGATTTGTTAACGATAAAGGTGTGTCTTGATCTGGTGTCGCCACATAATCAATAGTTAATGCATTATCATCTGCTAAAGTGAGTGTCACTTCAACATCAACATTACCAGGAAAACCTTCTTCTAAATGGTTACTCTTGAGTTTCATTTTTACTCCAGAACCATTTGAGCTTTCAAAGGTTTCAGCAGTCCATATTTTTTTATCAAATCCTACTCTACCTCCGTGTAAATTATTTGGTCCGCAGTTATTTGCTAATTGATATTCTTTTCCATTTAATGAAAATTTAGCATCTTTAATTTGAGAACAATACCGACCAATAGTCCCTCCGAAATAAGGTGCGTTTTCAACATAATCTTTTCCAAAATAACCCTCAAGGGTATCAAATCCACAAGCAATGTTTTCTATAACACCTTTGCTATTAGGCACTTTTATAGTGGTAATTGTTGCTCCATAATTAGTAATATTAACCTCAACACCATTGGCGTTTTTTAAAGTATATTCTTTAATTACTTCACCTGATAATGTTCCAAAATCTGAAATATGTAAACTCATTTAAATAGTGTTAAGGTTAATTTTATTTTTCTTCGTATGGCGTTAGTTTTTCCCAATTGAATATGACTCCAACACCTGGGTAATCTGGTGCTACCGCTCTATAGTTTTCAACGACTAAAGGTCTTGTTGTATATTCATCTATTGGAAAACTGTGAACTTCTAACCATCCAGAATTAGGTTGTGAGGACACCAAACTTACATGAAGCTCTTGCATACCGTGTGAACATGCAGGAATACCATGTTTATCTGCTAATCTTGCCGCTGCTAACCAGCCTGTAACCCCTCCACAATTGGAAGCATCTGGTTGAGCAAATGATAATTTAGCTTGATCAAAAGCATATTCAAATTCATGAATAGTATGTAAATTTTCTCCCATGGCTAATGGAAAGCCTGTAGCATCTACAATCTCACCAAAACCTTTATAGTTATCTGGAATAATAGGCTCTTCAAACCAAGTAATATCATATTGTTTGAAACCTTCAATAGCTTTGATGGCTTTTTCAACCGTCATAGAGTAATTTGCATCTACCATAAAAGTAACATCGGGACCAATATATTCTCTTACCGCTTTGATACGCTCTAAATCTTCTTGAAGATTTTCTCTTCCAATTTTAATTTTTACAGCGTTGAAACCACGTTCAAGATAGCTTTTCATATTTCCTAAAAGCTTTTCTACAGGGAACATTAAATCGATACCACCACAATATGCTTTACAGGTATTTCCTTGACCTCCAGCCATTTTCCATAAAGGTTGACCCGCTTTTTTACAACGGATGTCCCACAATGCAATATCAACTGCCGAAATCGCAAAAGATGCTATACCTCCACGACCCACATAGTGAATATGCCATTCTAAGAAATCATAAATCCCTTCGATATCGGTACCGTCTTTACCTATTAAAACATTAGTGAAATCATGTTCTACCATGGCTTTTATGGCAAAACCTCCTTTACCTCCGGTATAAGTATAACCCGTACCTTCTGTACCATCTTCTAACGTAATTGTAACAGTAACTAATTCAAAGTGATAATGGTCGCCATGTTTGGCATCGGACATGACCTCTGGTAGAGGTACCGTAAATAAGCGTGTTTTTATGTTTGAAATTTTTGTGCTCATTATTTATACCTTATGTCTTACGTAAAAAGTTTTCTTTTCCATGTATTGTTCGAATCCATATTTACCGTCTTCACCACCTGAACCTGATAATTTGTATCCATTATGGAAACCTTGGTGCTGTTCTCCATGACCACGATTTACATAGATCTCTCCATACTCCAATTCATCATTACATTTCATGATTGTGTTCATGTCATTAGTAAACACCATTGCTGCTAAACCATATTCACAGTCGTTAGCATAACCAATAACTTCATCAAAAGTTTTGAATTTTAAAACTGGTAATATTGGTCCAAATGATTCTTCGTGAACAATAGTCATATCTTGAGTAACATCTGTAAGAACTGTTGGTTCAAACCAATACCCTTTTTCAAATTGAGCACCTTCTGGACGTTTACCTCCTGTTGCCAAAGTTGCACCTTCTTTTAAACTAACTTCTACAAGGTGTTCCATGTGCTTCAATTCTGCTGCATTTACTTTTGGTCCCATATCGATATCATCTAACATGGGGTCACCAACTTTTAATGCTTTTGTTTTTGTAATGAATTTTTCCATGAAAACGTCATATATATTTTCATGAACATACATACGCTCGTTACAAGTACAAACTTGACCGCAATTATCAAAACGTGAATGTAAAGCCGCATCTACCGCATCGTCAATATCTGCATCTTCAAATACTATAAACGGTGCTTTTCCACCTAACTCCAATTGTACATGTGTTAGGTTTTGAGCTGCATTTCTAGCAATTTGCTGACCTACAGGAGTTGAGCCTGTCATGGTTACCATTTTACAAAGCGGACTCTCAACTAAAGCATTTCCCATAGCCCTACCTGGACCTGTTAGAATATTAATAACCCCAGCAGGAATACCTACTTTATTAGCTAAATTTCCTAACTCTAAAGTTGCTAATGGTGTTTCAGACGTTGGTTTAATTACTATAGTATTTCCTGCCACTAAAGCTGGTCCTAATTTACGACCTGCCAATGCCAATGGAAAATTCCAAGCAGTAATCGCTACAACCACACCTCTTGGCACTTTTTGAATCCAGATTTGTTCATTTGGATTATCAGAAGGAATAATATCGCCTTCAATCCTTCTCGCTCCTTCTGCCGCATATCGAATAAAAGAACCTGTAACAGCAACTTCCATTCGTGCAACTTTCAAAAGCTTACCTTGTTCTTTTACTAAGAGTTTTGCCAAGTAATCTGCATTAGCATCAATTTCATCTGCTAATTTGTATAGATATTCACCCCTTGTTCTTGCAGGTAATTTTTTCCATTCTTTTTGGGCTTTATCGGCAGCTTCCAAAGCCTCTAATGCTTCTTCTGCCGTTCCATTTTGAATTCTAGCAACTATTTCTTCAGTAGAAGGACTAACAATATCAATTGTTTCTCCAGATGTAGAAGTTCTCCATTCACCATTTATAAATAATTTATATTCTTTAATTTCTGCCATTTTTTCCTATTTATTTTATACCTACAAGTCCCGATAACTATTGGGATTTAAACCTTGCAAGAAATTTATTCACAAACTTGCTAATTTCTTCTTTGGGGATTAAGGGCCTTTTCTATCTACCCATCCATCCACCATCAACAAGAACAGTAGTACCATTCATGTATGATGCTGCTTCTGATGCTAAAAACACTGTTGGCCCAGCAAAATCCGTAGCTTTTCCCCAACGTCCAGCTGGAATACGCTCTAATATTGACTTATTTCTTTCTGGGTTGTTTCTTAATGCTTCTGTATTATCTGTTGCTATATAACCTGGAGCAATGGCATTTACATTTACACCTTTGCCAGCCCACTCATTAGCAAACGCCATAGTCATTTGTCCTATGGCACCTTTACTTGCTGCATAACCTGGAACTGTAATTCCGCCTTGGAACGTTAACAACGATGCCGTAAAGATGACTTTTCCTGATTCTCTTGCTACCATATCCTTACCAAATTCTCTTGTCAGAATAAACTGAGCATTTTGGTTTACCTCGATTACTTTGTCCCAAAGTTCGTCTGAATGTTCAACTGCTGGAGCTCTTAATATGGTTCCTGCGTTGTTTACCAAAATATCTATCTGTGGATGATTTGCCTTTGCTTCTGCAATAAATGCATATACTGCTTTTCTATCTGAAAAATCACATTGATATGCTGTAAATTCTTTTCCTACAGCTTCAACGTCTTTTGCTACTGCACTTCCTTCTTTTTCTAATGATGCTGAAACGCCTATAATATTGGCTCCTGCTTCTGCTAACCCAATAGCCATGGCTTTTCCAATACCTCTTTTACATCCTGTAACTAAGGCTGTTTTGCCTTCTAAACTAAATTTATTTAAAATACTCATTTGTATGTTTTATGTTGTTTTAATAATTATAATGCACAATCCATTAGCACTTTCATGCCATCAGGGTTATTGTCTATGTTTTCAAAAACTTTTTGGATGTTGCTCAATGGTTGAACATCTGTAATCATGTCTTCAAATGGCAATTCATTCGCAGTAATTAGATTGATAGATTTTTCATAATCTTCTTTCTCATATACACGAGCACCAATCAGTTTTAATTCTTTCCAGAAAAATTTAAATAAGTTGACTGGTTTTGGTTGACCGTGAATAGCCACCATTACAATTCGCCCTCTTATTCCTGCAACTTCAGTCATGACATCCAAAGCAGGTTGTACTCCCGCCACTTCAAAAACAACATCTGCTAAACGCCCTTCTGTTTGTTCTCTCACATATTGGACCAAATCTACTTTTAATGGACTTACAGCATTTAACCCCATTTCTTTAGCCTTTGCAATACGAATTTCATTCACCTCAGAAATAATCACATTTGCTCCTACTTCTTTAGCAACCATAGCTACTAATAATCCTATTGGTCCTCCACCTAGTACAACAGCTGTTTCTCCTGCAACCAATCCGCTTAAACGCACATCATGTGTTGCTACTGATAATGGCTCAATTAAAGCTGCTAATTTTAAATCGGTATCTGGTTTTAATTTGTGTAATGTAAATGCTGGAACATTCCAATACTCTTGCATAGCTCCAGGACTATCAATACCTATAAATTTTAATTCTTCACAAATGTGATTAAACCCTTTGTCAGATGGTTTTACCTTTCTGTCATCCAATGGACGAACTACTACTTTTTCTCCTACTGAGAAACCAGAAACACCTTCACCCACGGCATCGATAACACCCGACATTTCATGGCCTATTGTTTCTGGAATATTTACACGTTTATCCATCATACCATGATAAATATGTACATCTGTACCACAAACACCAACATAAGCTACTTTTATTCGTACTTCACCTTGTTTTGGTTGTTCAATGTCTTTTTCTATAACACTGAAAGTTTGATTTCCTTTGTATTGCGTTGCTTTCATTATATATTGTAATTAATAATTGTTTTTTCACTGTATGAATTACAAAAGAAACACATTTCTGTATAATTTAGAGAAAGGATTATCCATTAATACGCTTCAAATGTTCAGAATTTCTATGTCTGTTCAGAATTTATGTATTTAATTAAATATGGGATTAACCTAGATTCAATAAAAAAACAGAAACTGAATATGCTTGCTAAATTACTAGAAAGCACAATAGTTATAGTCAAAAACCAACTTGACTAAAACTATACAAAGTCTTTAAATTTGTTATTTGGAATAGACAAAAACTTTATTATAATGTGTTTATGTATTCAACTAAATTTATTGCTCTTGCAAGCTTCATTTTTTTTCTTAATCTATAACGTACCGTATGCACAGATTCTATAGATATTCCTAAAAGTCTAGACATTTCTTTACTCGAGAAATTTAATTTTATTAACGCACATATTTTATGATCTCCTTGGCTTAGGTTTGGGAATTTTTTTGTGAGATTTTCATAAAAACTTTCGTTAACAGAAATAAATCTTAATTTAAATTCTTCCCAACTTTGGTCGTTATTAATAGAAATAGATTTAACAACTTTGTTAACTTCTGCCTTAGAATTGAAATTTATCTCTTTTGATTTTAATTTTTCTTTAATACTCTTTAGATATTCATCTTTTTCAACTAATTTTAATGCTGTAGTAGCTAACTCTTTGTTTTTTACATCTAATAACTCTTGTGCTTTTTTAATTTCTAATTCTTTATTTCTTTTAATGATTTCTTTTTCAGCTCCATGTTTTGATTTTAAATATTTAAAATAAATGATTCCGATAATAGAAATAAAAAATATAGTCCCTAATAATATAATGTTTCTTAAACTTGATATTTTGTTTTCTTGTTCTTGCTTTTGTTTTTGTGTTATTTTTTCTTTTCGCTCTTTTTCTATTCTGTATGAGTCTTTAATCTCAAATATAGGTTGATTATTTTCACTTCTGCTATCAAAAAATTGAGCGTCTAAATCTTTTGATTTTTTTATCGACTCAAAAGCCTTATCGTATTTATTATTGTTTAAATATACTTCGGATAACTTTTCGTAAATTAAAGGTGTAAAATCTATATGGCTATGGTATTTTTCAGAAGTACTTAATGCAAGCTTATAATAGACCTCACTTTTATTATAATCAAATATTTTTTTATACATGTCCCCCCAATATGTATAAACAAGTACTAAATAAACGGGTTCGTTTTCTAAGAACCAAGGCTCTATGCTCTCCATGCTTTTTAGAGCTTCTACAGGGTTATTTTCCTGAGATAACATGTTCGCTTTTTCAAACAGTAATCTTTGAAGGGGTATTTCCTGAGATTTTGAAAAATAAATGAAGCAACTATCAAGATAAGTTTTTACTAGCTCAGGGTTATTCATTTCTCGATAAGTAGCAGTTAAAAAGTAATAGTTAGATACAAGAACAGATTCATCAATTATCTTTTTTTTAATCAACTTTTTATTTAATCTCAATGATTTTTTTAAGTAGGTTATAGCTATATCTTTTCTTTTAAAAAAACTATAAAGACGACCAATTTTAATATAAATAGATGCCTTTAACTTATCGTTTTTAATTTGATCAGCAAGTAGCAAAGCCTCCCAATAAGCATCATAAGAGTCTTCATACTTGGCATTGGAGCCATAGATATACCCTATTTCCATTAAACTTTCGGCGGCTTTTGTACTGTCTCCATATTTTAAAAAACCTTTATAGCTAGTGTTTAGCAAATAAAATGCACTATCTAGCTTTTTGAATTCTAATTTTTTAGCTTTTTTATAAGCTTTATTGGCTGCTATCAACAAAGAATCCTGTTCTAAGCTAATAGCTGTAGCGCTGTGACTTAGAAAAATTAAGGCTATAATTATTAAAAAAAGTTTTATATATTTTGAATCCATAAAAACTTATAACAATAGGGTTTGTTCCAATGTTATTTAAAAGAACAACCCCTAGAATAAAAATTAATTTCAAGTAACTATCTGAATTGTAAATTACAATTTACTTCAAGCATATCATGTTCACTATTGTTGTTTGTTACAAACACTATTTTTCCTTTTTTTGTTTTAATCACGGTCATATCCCGTACGTCTTTATCAATAAACAATCCAAGATCCTTATTAGATATAAATTCAAATTTATTCTGAGAATCCCCTTTAAGAAACGCTCCTATTCCTGCATCGGCACGAGTTGTTTCAACCTCGGATACATAGTTGTTTCCAGCCAACAATAAATCTTTAATACCATCACCGTCAATATCATCATAAACCATACTATTTATAGGTGAAATTTGAATTCTATTTTCAAAAGGTTCAAATGTAAAACCATCAGAACCGTTATTAATGAAAATACCTGACCTAAACTCAGTAGCTTTGTAATTTAAAGCTGTATTTAACGCGTTACCTAAAATGCCTTCAAGGTTTTTATTTGCAAAATCATTATAACTGGGTATTTTTTTTGCCAAATCAGGTATTTGCTGAGTCATACATGTTTTCCCCCTAACTGGCACTTCTTCACCTTTATATTCTTTTGCTAAAATTATGTCTTGTGTCCCATTAAAATCAAAATCGGTTGTGTAAACCTTAAATGGTTTTTCATTTGAAGCATGAAACTTATAATTTAAACCAAGATTCCCTGCAATAATGTCCATATCTCCATCATTATCAATATCTTCTACCAAAATTTTATTCCACCAACCAACAGCATTGTTTAAAGTATTATAATTGGTACTCTTTTCTAACACACCGCCTTTGTTTAAAAAGACATGAATACCCATCCATTCTCCAGTAACCAATAAATCTTGACTGTTATCATTGTTTAAATCTATCCAAACGGCACTGGTAACCAATCCTATTTTTTCTAATTCGGGAGCAACCATTGGGGTTTCTATGCTAAATGAACCATTATTGTTTTTAAGTATATAACTTACTGCAGGAAGTGGATAATTACCTGGAATAACACGTCCGCCAACAAACAAATCCAGATCTCCATCACTATCAAAATCGGAAGGCGCAACCACAGAACCAGATGACGTTAATTTTGGTAACACACCTTTGGATCTTGTAAATTGCCCGTTGCCATTATTAATATACAACCTGTCTTGCAACAGCTTTTGGTTATTATGAAGCTCGTAGCTTCCGCTCACCACATACAAGTCTTTATCCCCATCATTATCGGCGTCAAAAAAGGTTGCTCCCTGATCTTCGAACATTTTATCTTGATTGAAAACTGGTATATTCTTATCTTTTAATGTACCATTTGTATTTCCTAAAAGTAATTGTCCAGCTTGACCTAAACCGCCCCCTAAATAAATATCATCAAAACCATCATTATTAACATCTGCTTTGGCTAAAGCTGGTCCTGTTTGCGATAATTTGTGTGGTAACAGTACCTGAAGTGAATAATCGTTAAAATATAGGTCTTGGTGTATGTATTTTGGTTTTAGTTTGGTAAACAATGTTTCATCATCCTTTTTTTGTTGAATAATAGGCACTTTCGTTGCATTGCTATATGAAATATTTAAAAGTGAGTTTGGTTGAACATTTTGTATTTCTTGGTACTTTCCATCTAACCAATGTATTTCAATTTTTTCGATAGCTTCATCAGTAGGAACACCAAAATGAATCACATTTGAAACCGATGATAAAAACCCTCTTGTATTAACCAATTGTCTTGTTTGTAAAGCACCCCCTTTTTGGAAGAGTTTAATAGTAGCACCCAAACCATTATTGTTTTTTTGAGGTCCTTTAAGTTTTATTTTTAAATATTGTCCAAGTTTTGTGTCAATAGCATTATTTTTTAAAACTGATGCCTCTTCGTTAATATTATTAACTACAATGTCTAAATCCCCATCATTATCCAAATCTGCATAAACCGCACCATTTGAAAATGTTGGTGTTGCGTTTACCCATGTTTCACTGGTATTCTCAAAGGTTAAATCGCCATTGTTTTTATAAAAAAAATTGTTAATTTTTTGCTGCGGCATCATTTTAGTGAACTTTAAAAAATCATCATCTGTTGGCTTTCTTCTGTTGGCTCTTAAAGTTTTCAATGTTTCATTATGAGCGTCCCTATCCATAACATCTCTATAAACACCATTGGTAATATAAATATCATTATAACCATCTAAATCAAAATCTGCAGAAAGCAATGCCCAACTCCAATCGGTATCGGCCATACCAGAGAGTTTGCTGATTTCGCTAAAAGTGCCGTTTCCATTATTTAACTGAAGCATATTGTGCATATACTGGTAATGGTAACCAGAATTGACCATCTGTTCAAACCGACTTATGGATGTCATTGCCATGGTAGTTTTAGAACGTATATAATCTTCAGGGTTCATATCTAAAGTCATTAAATCTAAAAGCCCATCATTATTAATGTCTGTAAAATCACTGCCCATACTATTGAATGACATATGCTTAAACATCTGTTCCCTACTTTCTGTAAATGTTCCGTTGCCGTTGTTTATATAAGTAAAATCTGGAATATTAAAATCGTTACAAACGTAAATATCCAACCAACCATCATTGTTTAAATCACAGACCTGTGGATTTAGCCCAAACCCTAAATCGTAAGTGATACCAGCTTTTTTTGAGACATCATTAAAATAGCCATTACCATCGTTTTCATAAAGCCTATCACTGCCTTTTTGCTCATATGTATCTGGGTTTTCAGCAACTTCATCGAGGTTTAGTACTTTAGATTTTCCAATAACATCTGGAGCGTTAGATATATATACATCTAAATCGTTATCATTATCATAATCAAAAAATGTTGCCTGTATGGTGCGGTTAGCATCTGCAAGCCCATAGTTTTTTGCTTTTTCGGTAAACGTTAAATCACCATTATTTATGTATAACAGATTAGCAAACTTATTGTTGTCTTGTTGGTAGCCACCTCGACATAAATAAATATCTAAATAGCCATCTTGATTAATATCTACAACTGTTACACCAGTATTAAATCCAGAAGGCGGATTTATTCCAGCTTTAGAAGTGATATCATCAAACTTGAAATTGCCTTTATTTAAATAAAGCTTATTTTCTTTGCTATTTGAAGTAAAAAAAAGGTCTTGAAGCCCATCATTATTAAAATCGGCTGTAGCAACGCCACCTCCTATATAAGAATAGTTGTATTTAAAGTAATTATAGCTTTTGGTTTCTACAAGTTCATTAACAAAAGTAATTCCTGATAAAGAAGATGAAACTGACTCAAATAATTTTGAGGGTAATATATTTGTTGTTTTTTCAAGCGCATAATTTTCATTATCTTTTTTACAAGATGTAACGTTTATAGAAAATACGATTCCAATAATAAGTAAGATAAATACATTATTGGTTTTTGCTCTATATATGCTCATAAATATTTTTAGAAATTAATGTTGAAAATTTTCAAATAACCGTCGTTAGCAACCGATAAAATTCGATTACTTCCTGTAGCAGATTTTATTATTGTGGTTTTTTTAACATCGCCATCAATGTAGAGTCCGCTTTCGCTGGCATCAATAGGCTCAAATTCTCCGCTACCGTTACCTACGAGGTAAAGCCCTAAATTAGCATCATTTCTAGGCGTTTCAACTTCTGAAGTATATAAATTTCCAGATAAGATGATGTCTAGGTTGTCATCATTATTAAAATCATTAATAATGATACTATTTACAGATGAAAGTTGAGCCAATGAGGGTAAAGGTGACATAGCCCAAGTTTTATCATTATTATTCAATATTACACAACTAGCAAAATTAGTTGCGCTTAAGTGCAATGATTCTTCTAAACTTTCTTTACCATAAATATCGACTAAATTAGCATTTGCATAAGAGCTGTAATCTTTAAATTTTAAACTAATATTAGGTATTTGTTCAGAAGAACATTGTCTGCCTCTAACGGGGTATTCATTCCCATCTTGGTGATATCCTAAAACAATATCCAGTCGTTTGTTTTTATCAAAGTCACCCGAATATAATTCAAAAGGTTCTTTAGGAGACGCTTGGTATT
The DNA here is from genome assembly GCF_039543245.1 of Algibacter agarivorans. Lineage (NCBI taxonomy): Bacteria > Pseudomonadati > Bacteroidota > Flavobacteriia > Flavobacteriales > Flavobacteriaceae > Algibacter > Algibacter agarivorans. Next base: position 22,883 of record NZ_BAABJJ010000003.1, on the reverse strand, counting down.
TATAGTTTTCTCCTAAGTTTCCTGCTATATAATCTGTGTCGCCATCATTATCTATATCGCCTTCAGCTAAACTATACCACCAACCCACTTGATTTTGCAAACCAAACAACTCTGTTATATCTTTGAAAATACCATCTTGGTTTTCAAAAAATAAAACAGGCATCCATTCTCCGGTAACCACCAAATCTAGATTACCATCATTATTAAAATCGGACCAAAGTGCATCGGTTATAAGTCCAGGAGCAACCAACTGAGGTGCAATTTGTTGGGTTACGTCTGTAAAAACAGGTTCATTATCATGGTTGCCATCATTTCTTAAAATATAACTTCTAGGCGCAAGTGGATATTTTCCGGGAATAAGCCTCCCTCCTATAAACAGATCTAAGTCACCATCGTTGTCGTAATCTGCTGCTTTTACACAACTACCACTCGTTATCATTGAAGGTAAACTATTTTCGGCCTTTATAAAATCACCATTACCTATATTTAAATACAATCGGTCTTGTAACAAGTCTTGGTTTCTTAAAAACTCGTTACCACCGCTTACCACATACAAATCCATATCTTTATCACCGTCGGCATCAAAAAACAGGGCATTCATGTCTTCATTTTCATTATCGTTTAGCCATGGTCCTTCTTTTTCAGAGTAAGACCCATCTCTATTTTGCAAGTATAATGAACCTTTGGATTTATGGGCATTACCAACATAAAAATCATCCAATCCATCGTTATTAACATCGGCAACTGCTAAACCAGGACCCTGTTTAGAATTTTGGTGTGGTAGTAATGGTTCGAAAAGGTAATCGTTATGTTGATTTTCCTGGTGTTTAAAATTGAGGTTTATTTCTTGAGTAATATCACTAAATTGATGCTTTTCAGCTAAGTTTTCATTTACTACTCTTACAGAATTTGAATGTTGTATATTTAATGTTTGGTTGGTATTTACATCTTTTAAAAGTTCCTTTTTTCCGTCTGGCCAAGCAATAGCCATACTATCAATTTTTTGAATGTTACCAACACCAAAGTGCATTATAGGTTCCACTGATGATTGATAACCTCTCGTAAGCGTTAATTCTTGATGTTGCATGGTTCCATTATGAAAGATCTTTACTTTTGTGCCAAGTCCAAAAGTATTATTAGAAGTGCCAGTAAACTTTAATCTTAAATAACGTTTGTCTTTAACATTTGATTGGTTTTTATATAAACTTGCTATTTGATCCATGTTGTTTACTACCAAATCTAGATCGCCATCATTATCAAAATCTGCATAGGCACAACCATGAGAAAAACCTTTTAGGTTAAGTCCCCAATTCTCGCTTAAATTGTCAAAAGTTAAATCTCCATTATTTTTAAACACACGATTCTCGATGGGTTCTGAAGGTATCTCCTTGTATGCAGAACCATCAATTACACCAGTAAAGTTTGCCTTTATACTTTTAGCTTTAAAAAAATCTTTATTATTCACATCGCGTTTAATGCCATTGGTAATAAAAATATCTTTCCAGCCATCATTATCAAAATCGGCGAAAAGTGGTGCCCAACTCCAATCTGTGGTTGGTATTCCAGCAATTCTAGCTACATTACTAAATTGTACACCTTTTATTGGATTAAGACCTCTGTTTAGCTGTAAACTATTAAACATATATTGGTAATGAAACCCGCTTTCAACAGTATTCCAAAATAGCGAAGCATTCATACTTGCCATGTTTTCTTTGGCTCGTCGGTTATCCCTTGGTGTCATATCAACTTGAACTAAATCCAGCAGACCATCATTATTAAAATCGGCTACATCGCTTCCCATACCAAACCAAGACGTTTGATAGGTAGATTCTTTTAGCTTATCGTTAAAAGTACCATCACCATTATTTATAAAAAATTTATCAGGTGTATTAAAATCGTTTGATATATAAAGGTCTTCAAATCCATCATTATTGTAATCGCCAACACTAACACCTAGGGACAAACCATAGTTTGCAATACCAGATTCCACAGAAACATCCTTAAATACACCATATCCGTTATTTTGATATAAATGATCACTGTCCTCATTTATTAAATTCTTCATTTTATGTAAATAATAAGAATTTGGGCTACCAAAGGGTGCTATTGGATAATTTGCAACATATAAATCAAGATCACCATCTTTATCATAATCGAAAAAAACAGATTGAATAGAAGATCCATTGTCATCCACTCCATATTTTTCTGCAGATTCTGTAAAGGTCAAATCCCCATTGTTTATATACAAATTATTTCGCTTATCATTGCCATCTTTTCCCGATGCACATACGTAAATATCTAACCAACCATCGTTATTTATATCTACCATAGTTACCCCAGTAAACCACTTTGAACCTCCTTCTAAATGTGCTTTATCTGTAAGGTCTTCAAATTTCATATCCCCTTTATTCAGGTAGAGCTTGTTTTCTACCAAGTTTCCTACAAAGAAAATATCACTTAACCCATCATTGTTTATATCTCCAGTAGCTACACCTCCACCTAAATAGAGGTATGGATAAATGAAATAATTTAAAGAATCGGTTTCTGTTAGAATATTATTGAAAGTGATTCTTGAGTCTGTTTCTAAAACTGGTTTAAATAATTGGCTACTTTGTTTAGATTTTCCACATGAAAAAAAAGCAGTTAAAAGAAGAAAAAAAATAAGCTTATTAATTGGCATTTAATGTATTTTATAATGGTAAAGTAAAAATTTAATTTAGAAGAAGTGTTTAAGAAAAAACCTCATCAATTTATAACATAAAGATGAGGTTTTTTAATAAAATAAACTAACTCAAATAATCAATTACAACATGGGTTTTGATCCCAATCAGGTCTTAATAGCATTTCATTCAATGGTATTGGTGCATAATAGAATTTTTGGAATGCACTTTCTGGACTTCCTGCAGAAGCCCCTATAAGTGGCAATTCTCTATCATCCGTTATCCTTTTACCTGTAGCCTCTGCAACCATTTCATTTCTAACTAAGTTGTACCATCTATGCCACTCTCCAGCAAATTCCCATCCAGCTTCTGCTATTACAGCTTTATGGAATTCGTCACTATTTAAACCTGTTAAGTCAACACTGTTATCGGTAACTCCTGCAGCTCTTCTTCGAACTTTGTTTAAGGCATCATAAGCATCCCCATTTGGGTTACCATCTGCTTTGTTTTGTGCCTCGGCATACATTAATAAAACATCTGCAAACCTTAACACATAAGGATTCAAACTATTTTGCCAATTTTGAGGTAAGCTATATCCCGTAAGTTTTGAGTAATATGGATTACCTTGAATAGTTTCCTCCCAAGCTAAAGAACCACCTGCAAAAGATGTTCTAAACGTATCATCTTTTCTTGGTCCTTCAGGAAACTCATTAAAGAAAGCTATTTCAGCAAAATAATCATCCCAACCATTTCCAGGACTATCATCTGGCGCACCAATAGAAAGAGGCATTCTATTGCTTAAGCCCCAATCTCCACCATTATCAGCTTGCACTGCTAATACACTTTCTACGTTATTATCGTTTGCAACTAACCAAAGATCTCTAAAAACAGGCATTAAATCATGACCAGAATTATCTATAACATCTTTAGCTAAACCCGCAGCTTTAGCATAGTTAGCTGTATTTTTTAAAGGCCAACCAGCAGTCGTTAAATATACTTTTGCCAACATAAATTTAGCAGCCCAAACAGTAGGTCTCCCTGGTTCCCCAGGCCAAATATCTGGCAAGTTTTCTGTAGCAAAGTCTAAATCTTTAATAACTTGATCATATACATCACTTTCTGGAGATCTAGGCTCTTCCCCTGAAGCTACATCTGTTGTTACTAAAGGTACAGGTCCAAATGTTCTTACCAATTGAAAATAAGCCCATCCTCTTAAGAAAAATGCCTGAGCTACAGCTTGTTCTCTTTCAAGGCCTTCAGGTGCATTTGTATAATTTGAAATTACAGCATTTGCATAAAAAATAGTCCTAAATAAATGATTCCATCCATGTTCCTGTAACCAGCCATTTCCTGCAGTGTACTGAAATTGGTCAAACTCGCGATAATCCCCTTTATTAGATCCTAATCTTGTGGTAACATCATCTCCTGCTAATGTAGGTATTGAACCTTGAGCATTAAGGAAAAATTCCATATATGGGCGATATATTGCTGAAACTCCAGCATCAAGATCTGTTTGTGTTTTGTAGTATGTAGAAGGCGTAAGTAAGCCTTTTGGTTCTTCTTCTAATGTTGTACAGCTAAACGCAAAGGTTAGCATAACAATAATTAATAAATATTTTTTCATAATAACAGTTTTTAATTTTTAAAATTTAACATTAAGACCAAATGTTACGCTTTTTGGGTTTGGATAAACACCAGTATCATATCCTAAAAATACATTAGAACCTCCTCCAGCATTAACCTCAGGATCGTATCCTTCGTAGTCTGTAATTGTTAATAAATTTTGCCCACTTAATGATAATCTTACAGAATCAATAAATGTAGATTCTAAAATACTTTTAGGTAAGTTATAAGCTAAACTTATATTTTTAAGTCTAATAAAAGTTCCATCTTCAACATATCGAGAATCCTCAGGTTGTTGTTGGTAGGTAGATGTTAACGCTGGTATAGTTGTATTTTGATTATCTGTAGTCCAAGCATTTAATTGATCTATACTTGTACGTGAACTGTCTCCACCAGTACCATTGGTCAATGCTCTATTAATATTAAGTATATCATGCCCTACCATAGATTGAACAAATAAGTTTAAAGTAAAGTTTTTGTAAGAAACCGTATTATTAAAACCCCAAATAAAATCTGGAGCACCATTTCCAATAGTTGTAATATCATCAGACGTAATAGCCCCATCAGGCACACCACTTGGTCCACTTACATCTCTATATTTTGAATCGCCCGGCACTGCACCAAACACAGAGGCTTCAGCAGTCTCATCTGTACCCCAAACACCATCACTAATATAGCCTAGAATGTTACCTATTTCTCCACCAACTTCTATTTTAGTTCCGATCCCATTAGAACCGCTAAAATTACCTCCAGCTGGGAATATAAATTCATCTTTACCAAGGCTTATAGCTGTTGCTTTATTAGTTGAGAAATTAAATGCTGCATCCCATTGAAAATCTTCATTATCAATAATGGTGCCTTCTAACATCGCTTCAAAACCTTTGTTTTCAATTTCTCCTGCATTAAGAAGCTCTGTTATACCTCCAATATAAGTTGGCGGTGTAACTGTAAGCAACACGTCTGTTGTATTCTTTTTATAATAGTCAAAACTAGCTGTAAATCTATTATTGAAAAAACCAATATCAAATCCAAGATCTAACTGAGCAGTGGTTTCCCATTTCAAATCATTATTAGTTAAACCACCTGGGCCAACACCAAAAATAATAGTTGAACCATCTACAATAGAACCAATACCTGTTACTAATGAAGGGAACGAACTATAAGCTCCAACACCTTCATTACCTGTTTCACCCCAACTAGCTCTTAGCTTTAAATTGTTAATAACATTAGAATCACTCAAGAAAGATTCTTCCGAAACTCTCCAACCTATAGCAACAGAAGGGAATGTTGCATTGCTAAATTTGTTTTGGAATTTTGACGATTGATCCTGTCTTACGGTACTGGTTAATAAATATTTATCTTTAAATGCATACTCTACTCTAGCCACATAAGATCTTATACCAGACTCGCTTTCGCCAGAAGAAATGGTATAAGTATCTGCTAAAGCTAAATTAAAATAACTACGATCTAAGTTTGTTAACCCTGTACCTGTGGCTCTAGAACTGAAGCTTTCAGCCCAAGTTTCTTCAAATACCCCTTTTAATGATAATCTATGATCTTCGTTAAACGTGTTTTTGTATTCAACAATATGAGTATGTTGGTATTGTTGAAATTCATTTTCATTAACAAAAGCTTGAGGAGCTTGCAAATCTGCTAAATCATCTTTAAAAAACCTATTTGAACTGTGCTGAATACGTCTTGCTCCAGTAAACGTATATGAAACGTTTTCAACGATATCCCAATTTAAGTTAAAGTTAAAAGTCGTATTGTCTGTATATATATTATCATTTCTACCAAATGCGATTGCTGTAGGTGATGTTGCAATACCAGAAAATCTACCTGTATGGGTTGGTCGTCCGTCATCACCATAGGCAGGAACAGTAGGGCTGTAAAGGATAGCAGCAGCTGTTGGATTAAATAGCGAACTGGTATTACCAATATTCTTTGCAAGTTCATCAGAATAATTGATATAAAAGCCCATTCTTAATTTATCTGAAGCTTCAAAATTAATATTAGCTCTTACGGCTTCTCTTTCATAATTTGAATTTTCTAAGATTCCCAAATTGTTCACCTTATTTCCTGAGATATAATAATCTATTTTTTCAGACCTGCCTGAAATAGATAAATTATGATTTTGTAAAAGCGCATCAGAGCCTTCTCTATAAATTTCATCTTCCCAATCAGTACCACCATTTGTTCTAAAGGCTTCTATTTCAGCTGGAGAAAACTCTGTAGTCCCAGAACTTGAATTTACGATTTCTGCATGTTGTGCAGCAGATAACTTACCTATAGAGTTTGGTAAATATTGCGTAGTCAGCAAGGAGTTAAACTCTATAACCGGTGTATCAGACTTTCCTCTTTTAGTAGTTACAATTATAACCCCATTAGACCCTCTCGCACCGTAAAGACCGGAAGCAGAGGCGTCTTTTAAAATCTCTATAGACTGAATATCTGCTGGATTTAAAGCCGTAAAAGAGGCTCCTAAAACTCCATCTATAACATATAACGGGCTAGAATTATTAGTAATTGAATTAGCTCCTCTAATTCTTACAACAGCTACACTACCTGGAGCTCCACTTGAATTACTTACTTGAACACCTGGACTACGACCCTGAAGGGCATCAGAAGCTATAGCAATAGGCTGCTCTGCAAAGTCTTTTGGTGACACTGAAGAAATTGCTCCCGTAATATCACTCCTTTTTTGAGTTCCATAACCTACTACCACCACTTCGTCAAGTTGTGCGGCATCTTCAGCCAATGCAATTTTAATGTTTGTTTGATTACCTACTGATACTTTTTGCGTTACATAACCAACATAAGATATAATCAATACATCTGTTGGTGAGGTTGAAATAGTAAAATTACCATCAAAATCTGAAACTGATCCTGTAGACGTTCCTTCAACAAGAACATTAGCCCCTGGAATAGGTATACCAGCCTCATCTACGACGGTACCACTAATCATTTGTTGTGCGTTTACTTCTTGAAAGCCTACTAATGAGAAAGCTAAAACAAAAACAGTAAAGCAACCCAATAGTTGAGTAAATTGTTTTTTCATAAGTTTAATTTAGTTGTTAGTAAAATAGTTGTAAATATTGTGTTTACCTTAAATTACAGTATCTGCAATTTGACCGTAAACATTTTAATGAATTTGTAATAATCATATGAAGATATTGAAAATTACTCAGCAAATATGAATTAAATTTCCATAAATCCCCAAAAAAAAAACTAGACAATAACTGAACATCTATTAAAAAAAAGCGACTTAGACCTATGTAATCGCCTATAAAACCTATAAAACCTATAAAAAAAAACAATACTTAGAATAACAAATATTTTTAAGCTAAGAACCTGAATTCGACGTAAGGATGTAGTAAAAAGAGCTAATCGCGTTGTATTTTCTGTTTCAAATTTAATAATTGGTTTCTTTTCTTGAAACGAATACGCAATAAGGCTGGCGGCTAAATCGGTTATGAAATTGCCAAAGCTCCTATGTCAGGAATGTTCAGCCTGGGCAATGTTTTTTAGTTGGTCATTTACAGTTTCAATGACCGATTGTTTGCGTTGCGGTATTTTACTCTTTCAGTGTCATTAATACGTTTTATTGTTTCTAATGCCCGTTGCCATATGAAGTCCTTGGTCAAACAATAAGATGGAAAGTTCTTTGAATATGTACCTTTTATCGGCATATAGGCTACCTAATATTTTCTTCAAAAAGCGGTCTTCTTTCAAAGGCGTTCTGCCATCTACAATCTAGCTTTATAATTTTAACCACTGACATTTTTAGACACTAATAACCTAATGTATAATGAAAAATACTTCTGAAAAAAGACTTTTAATGACTCAATTAAAATGAAATTTCTTTTAATCCACGCTTATTTACAACTACAAAGAGTTTGAATTCAAGTTAAAACCAACTTGACTAAAACTATACAAAATCTTTAAAAACGATACTTGAAGTTGACAAAAACTATATTATAAGGAATTTATGTAGTCTTCTAAATTTATAGTTCTTGGAAGATTCATTTTTTTTCTGATTCGGTGACGTGATGTATGAACTGACTCAACGGATATACCTAATAGCCTAGACATTTCTTTACTAGACATATTTAATTTGATTAAAGCGCAAATTTTTTGATCACCTTGGCTAAGGTTAGGGAATTTTTTAAATATTTTATCATAGAATTCTTTATTAACCTCAATAAACCGATGTCTAAATTCGTCCCATGTATTATCACTATTTACAGATACTGATCTTAATATTTTATTTAAATCACTCTTTTTAATAATGGGATCCCCCTCTCTTACTTTAGTTTTTAAATTTTTCAAAAACTCATCTTTTTCAATAAGTTGCAACGCAGAAGCCGCCAATTCTTTATTCTTCAGCTCCAAAAGCTCTTTTGCTTTTTGATTTTCTAACTCCTGATTCCGCCTTATTAACTGCTTTTCTACCTTATGCTTATCTCTTAGGTTTTTAATATAGAAATAACCTATTACTAAAATAAAAATCACGGAAGCAAATAGAATTATTCTTTGCAAATTTTTAATTTCGGCTTCTTGCTCTAATTGCTTCAAATGCTGAGCTTGTATTAATTTTTCTTGCCTCTCTTTTTCTAATCTATAGTCATCTTTAATTTCTAACAATGATTTATTTTCTGGGCTTCTACTGTCAAAAAATTGCCTGTCTAGTTCTTTGGCTTTATTAATGTTTTCATAAGCTTTTTTATAGTCATTCTTATGGAGGTAAACTTCAGACAATTTTTCATAGACTAATGGCGTAAAGTCAATATGGCTTTTATAATCTGATGATGCTTTTAAGGATTTTAAATAATATGCTTCACTTTTATTAAGATTATTCAATGCTAAATAAATATCACCCCAATATTTATAGTAAAGCACCATATAAGAAGGTATATTGTTTTCAAACCATGGATGAATACGTTCCATAATATTTATCGCTTCAAGCCCTTTATTTTTTTTTGAAAGATAAATAGCCTTTTCAAAATCCAAATAGGCTTTAGGTGTTGGAGATTCCTTCTCATCATAATATGTATAACTGGAATCCAAATAAATTTTAGCCAAATCAGGCTTATTAAGTTCACGATAGGTAGCTGCTATTGAATAATAATATGAGGATAATAGTGCTGTACCCCGATTGTTTTCTGATAAGAATTTTTTTTGTGTTTGTAAAGCCTTATTTAAAAATTCGATGGATTTATCCTCTCTTTTATAATAACTATAAATTCTTCCTAACCTTTGATAGATTACTGATTTCACTTCGTCATTTTCTATGTTATCCATCAACAAAAGCGCCTTCCAAAGCGCATCATAAGATTTTGCGTATTTAGCAGAGGTTTCATAAATAAAAGCTTTTTCAAGTAAATTTTTTGTAGCATTTAGCGTGTCTTTTGATTGAATGTACTTTTCGTAACTATAATTAAACAAAACAACCGCACTATCTGGATTTTGAAATCTTATTTCTAGAGCTTTATTGTAGGCTTCTTCAGCATTTAAACTAATACCATTCTGTTTGTTTTCTTGTGAAAACCCATCAGTTATTCCAAAATAAATTAGACTTAAAATAATATAACCAAGGCTAAAGTTACTTGAATTTAAAAGTTTTTTAAATATATAGGTCATTAAGTATAGATTGGATTACAATTTTAATCAGAAATAAAAGTAACCAATTTATCCATATAGTATGATAGAATCCTAAATAAATTAGAATTTGATTTATGATATTTAAAAATTTATTTTCAATACATAAAAAATAAATTATTTAAACCTTTTAGTATAATTGGCTTATTAACCACAATTTCAACATATTGTAAAGGAGCTGAACTTAACTGAAGAAAAGGTTATAAAAAGCTTAATACAATTGAAGTAAATGTAGCAATTGAGCTAATTGATATGTTCTCAACCTTAAAAAGTACAACTTAATTATATAAAACTACTTTTGATTTTTCTATTTTGAGATATAGAACTCTAAATTTTAAAATGAAATAGAAAATCAAAATATAGCAAAAAAGCAAATCGCCTAAAAATTGCTTTTTAGACGACCGCTTTTAAAAATATTTAAATTGTTGTGCTGTTATTTCACAAATTTCAACACACCACTCTCTGTTGATAAAATATACATAGCCCCGCCTTTTAAAGAAGCCGTACTAATTTCATTAGAAATAGCACCTTTAGAAATTACTCTTCCAGTTAAATCATAAATTGAATAATCTCCACTTATCTTACTATCAAAAACAATAGCATCAAGGTTTGCATTATAAAAAGCTGCTAATTTACTTTTATTGAAATCATTTGTGCTTAAAATTTCTTCCTCAATGGTTGATACGAAATTAATATATGTTTGATCACCGGAAGGATTAGCACCTACAACTTGAAGTATATATAGGTAACCTGCTACATAATCAGCAGTCAACTCTACAGGTAAATAACCTGCTGGTATATCAACCACAACAGTAGCCTCACCAGCTGTAAAATCTGAAGGCGTTAAGGTGGCAAGAGTTGTGGCATTATCATTGCCCCAGTTAAGAGGAGCATTTCCAAAACCAACTCTAGAGAAATTAATAAATAATTCAGGACCAACCGAAGGATTAGTTTCATCGTAATTTGTAATATGAAGGCTTATTCCACTACTATTAGAGTTATTAAAAGAATAGTTAGGAACACCACCCCAAGGATAACCAGCAAAGCTACCCGGATTAGAAGCATAAACGGTACCTCCATTCATAGCAACAGAATAGTAAGTCTGTGCAGTTAAACATGTTGTGCTGGCCATTAAGCCGAACATCATAAAGAATAAAGTAATTTTTTTCATAATATTAGTTTTAAGTTTAAAATTTAGCTTAAAATTAATTATTTACCACGTGCATTGCTTTATTTAAGACTTGACAAAAACTTGACAACTTATGAAAAGTTATTTTTTTAACACTTTAAAATTCAACCCACTATCTGTTTGTAAGAAATAAAGCCCATTAACAAGATTAGAAATATCAATAACATCATTTACTTTTAATGATGCTACTTTTATTCCAGTAATACTATAAATAGTAATCTCTTTATAGTTTATAGAACCTTTAAAATTTATTATTCCAGAAGTGGGATTAGGATAAACCTTTATCGAGGATGCTAATTGGAAATCGTTAACACTTAAAGTTAGGTTTCTTAAATCACTACTAAAATTAAATATTTGTAATGTTAAGGTACTTATATGCCCTCCGGAATCACCAAACGCTACTGAAATAGTATTATTTGCTTGTATCAAATCAAATGGAACTGGAATTTCTAAAACGCCAAAAAACCGTTCACGTTGTAATTGATTATCACCTCTCCAATTGTTTGGAACAGGAACTGAAGTGCCATTAACTTCTATTATAGGATGTAACGACAAACCATGTTGTCTGCCAATACCAACCCTCAAGACGGCTTCACCAAAAGTGTTTTTAGAAACACTATTTACTTGAAAATTCACGGCTTGATTTGCAACAATTGGCTGCAAGTAAGTTGTAGCATAATATTTAGTTTCGGTATTAGATTCATCAATTAAAATAGAATTATTAAAAGTATATTCCAGAATCATCGTGCTTTCAGAATTCAGTGTAACAGCTGGAGTATCTGTAGCTAATGATTCTTCTAATAATACTGGTAAATTACCACCATCCAGATATAAATGTTTTTTAGTGAGTGTAGAAATGGTTTCGCCTTCAGTTTCCAATAAAGTTAAATCAATAACCTCATCGTTGAAATTAAGATTGTTAAGTATGATGTATGCCTTGTTGCCATCTACATAACCATCAACTTGAATGTCTAAATTATCTGAAAACGTATCGATTCGAGTTCCATTTACATTGCTCCATAACTGATAAAACTTAACCATGTCTGTGTAAATCCATTGGCCTGTATAACTTGTAGGCTCATTTTCTTTACGCATTAAACGATGGTTGTATGGGATGCCATTATTATACCCCCATTCTGCTTTTACTATTAAGAAATTCATAGCAGAAGCAATGTTGTTTGGTCTATCAAGAAAAGACATTAACTGGGCATTTTGTGCTTTTAAATGAAGCCAGTCTCTATATGGGCTCCATTGTTGTTGCGAATAATCATGCATTTGTGCACCATATTCAGATATTACAAAAGGTTTTACTTGACCAAAAGACATATAACTATACTGTTCCATCATGTCAAAAGTTGCTTCAACATTACTTCCAGAGCGTAATTTTTTCTGCCCTCCTCCAATTGAAGGGAAATCATATAAATGAATAGACCAAAAGTCCATATTATTACCAGCAACATCCATGAATAACTTCCATCTGTTGTTCCAACGTTGAAAATTACCTTTTTCAAAGTTTGGAAATGCCGTTGTATAACCACCAACTAAAGCGGTTGGTACTTGAGCTTTTATAGCTAAAGCAACCTCATTATGAAAATCTGCAATTTCTTGTAATGAATTAGAATAATCTTCTGGACCTCCAAGATGCTCATAAGCAGGTTCATTTATAATTTCTATATAAGATGGAATGGGTTGACCATTGTTGCCATGAAACTCATTTATATACCTTCCCATGTATTCTCCCGTCGCCGTTCCATTGGCAAAACTCCAGCCTTGATTTGTTGCTTCTTGTCCAGTCCCTGTCCAAAAAGGATATTTTTGAGCACCTACAATTAAATTGTTTCTTACTTCATAGGAATGTAAATTTGTTTGTGAAGCATACCAATTACGCCTATTTAAACCAAGTGACGCCATATGAGCAGGGTTAGCATATCCTGTTCTAGTAGGATCTTCTTGAACTTGATTTGAATTCCATGTAATTCCACCAGTATCTCTACCCATGTAAACATCATAACCATTTAAAAAATGGTCTTTTAAATCAGCCGTAAAATTAGTTCCATTCCATTCATTCTCTGTTTGATTTGCATGAATAGTAATAAATTTTGAACGGTCAAATGTTTCAGTACTTCCTACAATGTGTTTGGCATTTAGATTTGCCGTTACTTGCGAATTACTAACAGCTGAAGATACTGCAATATTTACACTACCATTAGCTGACCCTCCACCATCATCAACCAAAAAAATTATTAGCTTATAAAAATGTCCAGCAACTAAAGTGTTACTTTCTGGTACATTAGCAGGAATTGTATAATTATAACTTATAACATCATTATTAGGATGCGTATCAGACGGTGACCCAGAAAGAGGACAAGTCATAAAGGCTCCATATTCAGCAATAGTTTGTTCGGCTGCATCAACTTCCCTAACCCAAACACAGATATAATCTAAATCTGGAGTGCTGTACGTTATCTCCATTCCAATTTCTTGCCCAGGCGAAAAAGTAAGATTGGTTGGTGCATTTGTCCAAGTAACCATGCTTTGAGCAAATGAAAATCCAGATGCCAACAAAAATATAAGAGTAATTTTTTTCATAATGTTAATGCAGTTAAAGCTAATAAATACTAAATATATATATATAAAATCAACGATTAGTTTGAAGCCACTTGATATAAACTTGACAAAAATTATTATTTATAGGTAAAATGACATTGGGCTTTTAATTCATAAAACTAATTTGGTTAGTGTGATAATAGGTTGAAAAACTCATGTTTTTTTATTAATTTAGACATAAGGATAACATAGAAATTATTTGATTTAAAAGATCTATTTGTAATGTACTAGATGATGATTAATTTTAAGGAAACCATGTATTAGCTTAAATCTTTTAAAAACTCAATTCCAGTTAATATTTAAGCAGTAAACCCGAAAGAGAATCTATTTTATAATCAAGTTATAGTCAAGTTAAGGGAATATCAAAAAAGAGCTTGTTCAGTTTTTGTCAAGTCACATATTAAAGAGTTTGTTAATATTTTCACAATATTTGGCAAAAGTTTAATTTAAATTAATAAAAATATGAGCTTAAAATTACGAATATGCAGTATCAAACGATTTAGTTTATCTGCATTGATGTTGATTAGTTTTTCTTTAATTCAAGCACAAACCAAGCAAGTAAGCGGAAATGTTTCTTCAGATGGGCAACCACTTCCTGGAGTTAATATTCTGGTTAAGGGCACTAATAACGGCGTCGTGACAGATTTTGATGGAAACTATCAAATCAACGCTAGCACTAATGATGTTTTAGTTTTTAGTTATGTTGGGTTTATAACCAAGCAAGTAACTGTTCAAAACAACAGTACCATTAATATGACCCTAGAAGAAGACATGTCTGAATTAGATGAGGTTATTGTAGTTGGTTATGGTACCCAGAAAAAGAAAGAAGTTACAGGTGCCGTTACCCAAGTAAAAGCAGAAGATATTGTAAGTTCTCCTGTTTCAGATTTAGGTGCTGCTATTCAAGGTAAGGTAGCTGGTGTTAATATTCAGGCTGCAAGTGGTCGTCCAGGTGAAGCTTCAAACGTTCAAATTAGAGGTATTGTTTCAATTAATGGTGGAGGTCCCCTTTATGTTGTAGATAATATTCCGCAAGAAGGAAACCCTAACATAGCTCCTGAGCAAATAGAATCTATCGATATATTAAAGGATGGTGCATCCGCCTCTATTTATGGTGTTAGAGCATCTGGTGGTGTAATTTTAATTACAACTAAAAAAGGTAAAGCTGGTAAAATGAAGGTTGACTTCAACACCTATACTGGTATCCAGAATATTACTTCTGGAACACCTTTGATGAATACAACAGAGCAACTTTACAACTTAGAAGTTACTACAGAACAATTAGGAACAGAACCATTAACATTTTTCTTCAACCCTAATGCATTAGATTTTGATTCAGACTTTGTTGGAGATGTGCAAGAAGATAACGCTCTAGTGCAGAATGTGGATTTAAATATTTCTGGAGGCGCAGAAAACCTAACTTTTAACTTTAACACGAATTACTTTAAACAAGATGGTGTTTTACTTAATTCTGGTTTTGATAGGTTAACAAACCGTATTACAGGACAGTTCATTAAAGGTAAATTTAAAGCTTTTGCAACAATGGGCTTTACCACAGAAAACCGTAGTCAAGAACCATTTGCTTTATATGAATATGGTATTGGACAAAGCCCATGGGCTAGACCATTATCTGAAATCCCAAGTATTGGAGAAAACAGTGTTGAGCTGGATGTTGGAAACGAAATTTTCTATAGCTTCTTATCAAGACAGCTTGACAATGTTGATGAGAGAGAGATAAAAAGTAACAACATTGCTGTTAACTTAGAATACGAAGTTTTAAAAGGTTTAAAGTACAAATTAAACATAGGTAGAAATGAGTGGAACTTCTTTAGAAAATTCTTTAGACCACAATATTTGGCATTTTCAAGGACGGGAACTTATAACCCAACCGCTTCTATCCCTAATGCTATATTACAAGAGAGCTACATTTTCAATAAGAGAGAAACTATAGAGCATATTTTAAACTACTCTAAAAGCTTTGGTAAGCACAATTTAAACTTACTAGCTGTAGCATCTTACGAGAGACAACAATCAAGAAGTATTGGTGTTGGTGTACAATTTGGAGATGATGCTAGTAATGACGTACAAGTTTTATCTGCTGGAGCAGAAGGTATTAGACCTACTGGAACTGAAAATGCTCAAACCCTATCAGGTAAACTTGCAAGAATTCAATATAATTACGATGGTAAGTATTTATTATCTGCTAGTTACAGGCGAGATGGATCATCTAACTTTCCTGAAGAAAATAGATATGGTGGTTTTCCAGCAGTCTCTGTAGGTTGGAATGTAGATCAAGAAAACTGGTTTAATGTAGATGCCATTAGCTCTCTTAAATTTAGAGCAAGTTGGGCAGAATTAGGGTTCCAAGGTATTTCTCCATATTCTTTCATTCCAATTATAGAATCGGGTGCTAATTACCCTTTTGGAGCAGATGAAGAATTAAGTTTCGGGTTTACCCAAAGAAGATATACAAACACAGACATACAATGGGAAACTCAAGTTTCTAAAAATATTGGTATAGATTTATCTATGTTAAATAATAGATTAAATATTACTGCTGATATTTACGAAAACAGTAAATCTTTAATGCTTTTAAGTCAGCCTCTACCTCCTTCAACAGGAACGTCTCAACCTAGAGCTGCTTCTCAATACAATTCTGTAATAGTTAATGCAGGAGATATGACTAATAAAGGTATTGAAATAGCAATAAGTTATAGAGATAAAATTGGAGAGGATTTTGATTTTGATATTTCTGGAACGTTTACTAAAAATGTCAATGAAGTAACAGATTTAAATGGCATTGAAAGAGGCTTTGCTAATGGTAGGCCAGTTAACTCTAGAGGACCAAATACAGAGTTTACAACATTCCTTGCTGAAGGCCACGAAGCTGGTGCTTTCTTCTTATTTCAAAATGATGGTGTGATAAAAACCCAAGCAGAATTGGATGAATACAAACTACTAAATTTGGCTAGCGTAAGTTCTCCTCAACTTGGAGACATGAGGTATAAAGACGTTAATGATGACGGAAAAATCAACGATAATGATAGAGCGTATTCAGGTTCTGGTCAACCAGAATTTGAAGCAGGATTGAATATAAATGTTCAATACAAAGGATTTGATTTAGCTGTACAAAGCTACTTAGCTTATGGTGCTGAAGTATATAATGGTGCTAAATTATATGCGTATAGTGGTGGAAGACACAGAGATTTAGTTAATATGTGGAGCCCGCAAAACCCGACTTCAGATGTTCCAACTTTTAGACAAAATGCATTTCACAGTAATGTGAGAGCTGCATCTGATTATTTCTTAGAAGATGGTACATATTTAAGAATCAGAACGCTTTCAATTGGTTATTCTATTCCAGGAACTGAAAACGTTGGTATTGAAAAAGCTAGAGTTTACTTATCTTCATTAAATCCATTTACATTTACTAACTATACAGGTTATGATCCTGAAGTTGGTGGAGATGGATTATTCACTAGAGGCGTTGATGCTGGCAGTTACCCTGTAACACGTCAATTCATGCTAGGTGTACAAATAAGTCTTTAAAAATAAAAAATATAACTATGAAGTCAATTAACAACAATATTTTAAATCTATTCTTGCTTGCTGCTCTGGTGTTTACTGGATGTAGCGAAGCAACATTTTTAGATGAACAAAATCCTAATGCTATCACACCTGATACATTTTGGAAGACTGAGAAACAATTTACTAGTGCACTTTCAGCTGCATATAGCGCGTTGCAATTCCAAAGCGTAAGTGGTGGAGAATTACAATACGAATTTGTATTGGGAGATATTGCTGGCACAGAATCTTGGTACCGTCCAAATGCGTTTAGAAACTTAACTTTTAATGATGGTATTTATCATGTCACCGATAAATGGAATGAATTATACATCGGTATTTTTAGAGCGAATCAGGTTATCGAGTATATCCAAACTGCCGAGGATAGTGAATTCTCTGATAATTCAAAAGCCGAAATAGAAGCACAAGCACGTTTTTTAAGAGCATTTTTCTATTTTCAATTAGCCCACACCTATGGAGGTGGTATGATCCATGACAAAGTTGCTTCAACTGATGCAGAGTTCTCAAAACCTTTTTCAAGCATTGATGATATAAATTCAACTATAATTATTCCAGATTTAAAGTTTGCAAAAGATAATTTACCACAAACATGGAATGCTAAAAACCAAGGAAGAGCAACTTGGGGAGCTGCAACTAGCTTATTAGGTAAAGTATATTTATACGACGAAAACTGGGGTGAAGCTGCTAGTCTTTTTAAAACAGTGATAGACTCTCAAGTTTACGAATTAACTAGAAATATTGAGGATAACTTTCAGCACGAAAATGAATTCAATAAAGAATCTATTTTTGAAGTAAACTATTCTTTTGATATTGCACCAGGTGTTAATGGTGCTGTTGTTGATGATAGCGCATTCGAATCTGGAGCTGAATCTTCTGCAATGGCAACTGCTGTAGGGCAACTAAACTTTGGTGCATTTAATACTGTGCTTCCTTCTTATAACCTTCATGAAATGTTAGTTTATGATGAAGTAGATACTGAGAATCCTATTAACGATGATAATATAGAATCAAGAAGAATGAATTCAACTATTGCTCCTAGTAATGGAGAAGGCTTATATTATCAAATCCCTTATACTGAAGCTAGAGGCTGGGGTTTTGGACAAAGTGCTTATGTTAAAAAACATTCTAACTGGTATCATTTAGAAGCAGAACCTGCTCAAAACAGATCAGGTATTAACTTTAGACATATTAGATATGCTGATGTGCTATTAATGTATGCAGAAGCTGTTCTTAAAGACAGTAACGATTATACTACTGCTATTGCATATATAGATATGGTTAGAAGTCGTGCTGGAGTAATTACGCTACAAAAATACATGGATGATAATGGAGGTTCGTTTCCTCAATTACACGTAAGTAAGCAGGTACATGGAGATCACCCATTGGTTGCAGCTAACCCACAAACAGTTTTAACCCATTTACAACGTGTTGAAAGAGCAATTGAGTTATGCTTTGAAGGCCATAGATGGAAAGATTTAGTACGTTGGGGTATTGCTAAAGAAGTATTTGATGAATTACATGCAGATGAAGTATGGAGACAAACCAATTTTAGTACACTTGTAGTCGGTGAAGCTCCTTTGTTTATTGCAGAAAGAATAAGACCCGATTTTGTTAAAGCTGCTGAAAATTATAGTCCAACACAGCACAACTACTTTCCAATACCTAGTGGAGAGGTACAAACAAACGATAATTTAAATAATTAAAAAAAGCAATTATGAAAAATATAAAGATTTTACAATTTATGTTCATAGCTTCATTATTACTTTTTAGCTGTAATGAAGATGAATCAGTTACTTTAGTTGAGCCTAACCACAGAGTTATAGTAACCTCTGAAATGAATTTTGAAAACACTATTAATATTGGTGGTCATATAGATTTCGGTGATTTATCTCGTGGCGTAAAATCACGCGTTTGGACGTTTCCAACAAACGCAACAAACATTTCTGGTGAAGATGGAAACACATCAGCTAGAGATGTAATAAAAGGTTTCTTTTATGAGCCTGGGGTGTATGATGTAGTTTTAAGTCAAGTTTTCAGTGGCAATGTTTATCCTAATGAAGATAGCACAGAGCCTATCCAAGGCAGAGAATTAGACACTACAATTGTAGTGACAGTTCGGGGTAATGTAGCTGCCAACATTCAAATTAATTATGTAAATGATGATGGAAGTACCGGAGCCCCTTTAAATTTGTCAAATAATGCTGAAAATGAAATTATCGCTAGTAAGTATGTACGTTTAACTCAAGGTAGCACAGGTGAACCAACTGATTTTAATTGGAGCTTAAATGGTGCTAAACCAGAACAAGTTCTTATAGCAGATGATCCAGATGCAGAAACAGATGTGCGTTACAGTAAATTAGGTACTTGGGACTTGCAATTTATTGCATCAAGAACAAGACCAACGGATGCTGACACTATTTATATCAAAAATTTCATCAAAGTTAATCCATCTACCGAGCCTGTAGTACTTGATAGAGTTTTTGAAAAAGAAGCTCAAACAAAAATTGGATTAGAGTTTAGTAGAGAAATGGATCCAGCAACGGTAAATAAAAACAATTTTACTGTTTCTATTGATACTGCTGGAGGTGCTACGTTAAATCCTGAAATAGCTAGTGTTACAGTTGATGCTAATGAAGGTAATATTCTTGTTGTTGAGTTAGCAAACGAAGTGATGTACAATGACGATATCGTCAAAATATCTTATACACCAGGTGTATTAAGTACACTTGATGCTGTACAGGCTACTACTATTACAGATGCTATACTCACTGATTTTATAAAGACAAATATTCTAGAAAGCCTTAATGTAGATCATTCAATTGAAACTTCTGACGATAGTAATTGGCCTTACCTATGGTGGGGAGGACAATGGGGTGAATATGACTTAAGCGTGTCTTTTGATCGAGCCCACACTGGAGACAAAAGTTTATACATAGAGTTTAGACCTAATGGAGGAATGATTATTGGGCACAAAGATGCAGGTGGTGCAGATATCACTTTTACTGTAGAAAGTGGTTTTAAGTATGAGATGGGTGCTTGGATATATATAGAGGATTTAGGAAATATAACAGGAGAAGCAAATGTTAGGATGTATTGGACTCCTGGTACCAACTGGGGTATTGGAGACAATGTAACTTTTGCGCCTACCACAACTACAGGAGAATGGTTCTATAGCTCTTCTGTTGTCCAATTCGCCGCAGCAGGTGAAGTAGGTTATATGATAAGAGGAATCAACACCAATACGGAGAGGCTTAAGTTTTATATGGATGATTTAACTCTGTATAAGCTTACTAGCAGACCTTAATATTATATTATAATTTGTTTTTAAAAAAGAAGAGATTACCTTCTCTGGTTTACTAGTAACAGCCTATTTTTTCTTAAGGATAAACAAGTTAGTTTAAGACTTTAAAACAATGAGTTTATTTAGTTAGTTTAGTTACAAAAAGGGGAAAGTCATTTAAAGCTTTCCCCTTTTTATGTTATATAAGTCAATCAAGTACCTATATCCATATTTTAAACTTGCTTTCCCTTAGTTAGAAATGAGAAGCGATTGAATAAAACAAACTAAATATTATGCTTTTTTCAAAAAACCATCAAGTAGTTCATCCTATTAACCTGAGTTTGACGTAAGAAAGTCAAATTTTGAGCATAGAAAAAGCAGAATATTTAGTATATTAAAGTACTGAAATTTAATTTTTTTAATAGAGAATTGAATAATCATACTGTCTAAAAGACTCGTGACGTACCCCCTTTCTCTGAAAGCGAATATTTGCTATTTTTTGCATATCCCCGTTCTTTTTTAAAAAATCTTTTCATTCAGAGATATCTTTCCTAAAAGTTTTCATTTATTGAAAGTTATTTAGCAATAATATAGAACGAACCATTTTAAGGGTATTTCTTAAGCTTACTAACCTATCCATCAAAAGGTGACACATTGGCTAAAACGAAAAAACCCAATCAACTTTATATCAGTTAATTGGATTTAATTTGAAGTGACCTCGACTGGATTCAAACCAGTAACCTCTTGAGCCGTAATCAAGTGCGCTATTCAGTTGCGCCACGAGGCCTTTTTGATGGGTGCAAATATACATTTTTTATTAAAACCCTACCAAATCTTATTTCAATTTAATCAAATTTTTAATTATTCATCTTTTCTAAATATAATACCTATTAGGTAACTAATGTTACAAGACATGATAATAGTATGGACTAATTTTATGCTGTATTATTAAAATGTAATAGTTCATGAAAAATTTTGTGTTACTTATTTTCTTTTCAGTCTTAATTCTTAGTTGTAACAATTCTAAAAACAAAGAATATTCTGCTTCCATAAAACAATTAAAAACCAATAACCATCCAGGAAAAAAGTTAATGGAAACCAATTGTTATGTTTGCCATAGTCCTTCTGCAAGCCATAATGATAGAATTGCACCACCAATGATAGCCATAAAAAAGCATTATATAAATGATGATACAACAAAAGAACAATTTATTGCAGCAATGCAAGCTTGGATAAAAAATCCAAATAAAGACAATGCAAAAATGTTTGGTGCTATAAATCGCTTTGGCGTAATGCCAAAAACACCTTATCCTGAAGAGACCATAAAGCAAATTGCCGACTATCTGTTTGATTTTGATATTGAGCAACCAGAATGGTTTGAAGACCACTTCAATGAAGAAAAAGGCAAAGGTCAAGGAATGAGAAACGGCAAAGGAAAAGTAAGCGGTATGCAAAAAAAACAATCCCAAACTAAATCCCAAGATTTACCTTATAACGAACGTGGATTAAAATATGCATTAACTATAAAAGCCGTATTGGGTAAAAATTTAATGGAAACCATTCAAAAAAAAGGGACTCTTGAAGCTTTAGCATTTTGCAATGAAAGAGCATACCCCATAACAGATAGTATGGCTTTGGTGCATAATGCCATAATTAAACGTGTTTCAGACAAGCCTAGAAACGAAAATAACCAAGCTAATAAAGAAGAGTTAAAACACATAAAAACATTTAAACAGATTATTGCAAATGGAGAAGAACCAAATCCAAAAGTAAAAGAACGGAATGATAAAGTACAGGTATTTTATCCAATAACCACTAATGCAATGTGTTTACAGTGTCATGGCAAACCTAATAAAACCATAGAAAAAGCAACATATAAAAAAATAACAGCTTTATATCCAAAAGACAAAGCTTTTGGATATGATTTAAATGAAGTTAGAGGTATTTGGAGCATTACTTTTAATAAATAAAGCAAGTCCGGTATGAACACATTTTTAAGAATTAATAAAACACCTCGGAGAAAGTCCATGAGGTATTATAATTCCAAAAAATCAAATACTAAATTGAAAACCTAAAAACGCAACCTTTACGTTATATTTAAGGCTATATATCCTGCATATTGTAGTTGGAAGACATGGAAGCAATAGAAAAGCAAACTGATGTGGTAGTCAGTTTTTTGGTTGGTTAATAGAAGATATTAATTGGTTTTAATAGGCACTTTCAGATACACACAAATACTTGTAAATCAGCGATATAATTCGTAAATTAGAATAAACAAACC